>NZ_JBLZFY010000078.1:0-19672 GCF_050753365.1 Geminocystis sp. CENA526 | reverse complement strand
TTGTTCACTTGTGGGATATAATCTGACTTTTATAGCTTTGTGCATTCTACTGATAACGAGTCATTGTGATAAACTTTTTTTATCTTAGCACAAAGATTTTGATTTTGGGAAAATGTCCTAATCGGACTCTATTATGTTTATCGAAACTTGTGTTGAGCGTAGTCGAAACATTCATCCCACACTGATTTTGTAAGAGTTTTTTGACCGAAAAATACAGTGTGGGACTTCTTTCTTTATTTAAGTTAAAATTCAATATCTTCTACTGTTTGGGCATAAACTTTTAATAAAGATGTGTTTATTTGATAACTATTACCCAGAAGAATCAAACGAGGAGAATTTTCTCTACCGTAGGCTTTGATGGATTCTATCTCTAAACTGAATAAGCCCGATCGAAATGTGGGATTATATTCACCATCGTACTCGAATTTACTTAACATTAATTGTAAAGAATAAAGTTGAGTTCGATCGAACTTATCCGCATCTTTAACGATTTTAGCCCGAAACACGGGGATTAAGTCGGTAAAGGGAATATTAATCGTCATCCACACATTAGCAATGGTGTCAAAGGAATAACAGTAACTGATACCATCCCATTTACCCTCACAACGGGTAATAAATTTATATCTTTGTCCATCACCTTGTATCCTTAATCTAATACCTTCGTATAAAGATAAATCCAGAGGAGGGGTAAAGTTTTTACTTCTGACGGAGACAAAACCACCGTTATTATTGGTGGAAACATTGCCCGTAAAAATAGCTTTATTTTGCCCTAAAATCAAGTTACTGCTACTTACTCCCCCCATGACGACATCATCCACTGCCCCCCAAAGATAGCTTTGATATTGATTAGGATTTTGGAAACTAGATAATAATATCTCACTAGGATTAAGGCTTTTTTCTATGAGGGTAATCATTTTTTGTGCGTCTTCTTGATTACAACAAATAATATCAGTGACTCTTTCTAGTAAGGAAGGGGTTAAATCCTCATGGGAAGTAATGTTAATAATTTCTGTATTAGGATAAGGAGTTATATTTGCCGATGAAGCATTGAGAATCCGTAGGGGTAAATTGAGTTTTTGTAAAGATGTTTGAATAGTTCGAGTGCGCAGCGCCACTTCGTGATCGTGCTGTATCGTTTCATTACTGAAATAAAGTAAAATAACATTCATGGTAGAGAGATAACGAGTATTTTGTTTTTGTTCACTATTAAATAAGGAAGCTAAACACCTCGAAAAAGGCAACACATCAAAAAAAGTAAGGGTATTCCAAAGACGCTTTAATTCCATATATAGCAGTACTAAATCATTTGTGAGAAAATTAAACTAAGTATCCCCTTTGTTTAGCAGGGTTTTTTCAAAGTTGCGGGTAAAATTGAGTTTTATCAGTTCAATTTATTGAACGAAAACTGTTAGCTGTGGAATTTATTACACAGAGAATTATGAGTCTAAACCCTTATCCCAACGTGTAATGAATTACACGTCTAATAGATACCGTTAAATAAATTTAACTCAATTTTCCCGAAAAATATCATGATTTTTCATAATACTTGATTTTCTAACCATAAAAAAGGCTATATTTCTTATTAATTATAGCTTCCAGTTATATCAAATTTCGAGATTAAAGTTAATATCCAGCTTTTAGTGAGGTTCGATCTTATTGAACACTTTGGATAATCCTAATATTATTTCTTAACAACTCATTGACTAAAATTTGAACATCAATATTTTTTTCCTCAGCAATTTTATGCAAAAAATTATCCACATCTGGTTCAAGATAAATCGGATAATGAAAGGTTATATTCGGATGGTAAAATTTTCCTTGTTCTGCATTTGAAAAATCGTATTCTGGTTTCATAATTTTCTTTCTCTATAATATTGTTGTTCATTAAAAGTTGCTTTACGGGCTGAAATAATCCTAATTAAACAAGAATCTTGATCATTTTGAGCAAAAGTATGAATTACAACTCTTAAAATTCCCATTTCATCTAAGCCTATTGTAATCCATCTATCTTCTTGTTCACTATGCTTTTCATCATATAAAGTTAATTGACAAGAATCACGAAAAACAGTAGATGCTACACGAAAATTGACCTTATGTTTACGAATATTTTGTTTTTCCTTTGTGGGATTCCAGTCAAAATTATAACGCAAATGTATAAATCAAAGAATATTTAATCAGTTGACTAATCAATGATAGCATATGGTTAAATTTTGAACAAAGAGTTCGATCGCGCAGCGCCACTTTTAGTGATCGAGCTTTTGGGGTAGGGTTCGATCGAATTCTATCTGACAAATAAAGTTAGCTTAATTTATAATAAATTTAGGCTGAATAATAATTTATTTTGAGAAAAATTGATGACAAAACCAGAAGAACTACTGAATCGAATTACAGTAAATACTGAAATTATGGAGGGGAAACCAGTCATTCAAGGGACAAGATTAACCGTTGATTATATTCTTAATCTATTAGCTTATGGTTCAACAGTACAAGAAATATTAGGGGAATATGAAGGATTAACCAAGGATGATATTCAAGCCTGTTTACTTTTTGCCAGTAAAACTTTAGAAAATACTGAATTTATGCCGTTAATAGAAGTTGCCTAAATGCGTTTTTTAGTAGATGAATGTACAGGGAGTGGCGTAGCTAGATGGTTACGGAATCAAGGTTATGAAGTTTTTTCCGTTTTTGATGAGGCGAGAGGAATTAGCGATGAAAAAATCATCCAAAAAGTATGGATTGAGAAATTGAAACTAATGGAAATTATACGCAATGATCCATATCAATATCCACCAGAATATGAATTATTAAAAGGGGATATGAAAGGATTAATTAGCAGAAGAATAAATAAGCAACATCGATTAGTTTATGAAGTTGTTGAACAGGAAAAATTGATTAAAATATATCGAATGTGGACTCACTATGAGTAAAATAAACCTTAAGGGTTCGATCGAGCAGCGCCATAAGTGATCGAACTTTTGAGGAGTTGAAAGTTGAATTTCTAAAAACGTCTTTTCCATTGTTGAGGATCACGTTTAACATGAAAACAGGCTAAAACAAAAACAATATCATCTTGAATTACATAAAACAAACCATAAGGGAATCTTGGTAATAATTTCCTACGAATATTATTATGAATAATTGGAGAAGCAAAGGGATTTTTTTGAATCAAAGCTAAATTATTGTCCACAACTCGAATAAACTCCGATCCTAATTGATTAACCTGTGATTTATACCATTGATAAGCCTCGTCTAAATCTAATTCAGCTTCCTTAGAAATTTTTATTTTATAGGTCATTTTGGATAATTCTTTGCTTAACTATTTCCCAATATTCTCCTTGACTTTCAAGATTATCATAAGAAGACAAACGCCGATCTAATTCCTCTTTTTGTGTTTGAGTCAAAGGAATTTGATCCTCATCAATGACAATACTATCCCAAATATCTTCTATTAATTTCAGTTTTTCAGGAATAGTTAAGGGTAAAACTTGTTCAGATAATAGACTATTCATAAATTTAATCCTGTAATGGGATAATCTGACCTTAGTTTAGCTTATTTTTAATTTTAGGTATCATTGAATTTTTAAAGTATTGCAATTAATGATAATTATAGAGGTGCGATCGAGCTTTTGGGGTAGGGTTCGATCGTAATTTACCCTAGAATATTAAATTAGCTATGTGCCTTAGATTTACCATTGCTTCATAGATAAACCATCTACATAGATAAAATCACTATCACAAGTTGCTAAAGTCCAATTATTTTCAATACATTGAGAGGCAATCCAAATATCATTTTCAGGTATTGGTTTTCCTTTCAGCTTTAAATTTAAACGAGTTCGAGCATAAATTTCAGCCGTTTTTCTTCCCATTGGTAAAACAATACAAGCATCTATAAATTGAAAATATTTAGTTAAATTTTTTAACTTTTTACCTGAATTTTCAGCACCAAATATTAACTCTCCGACAACATTCACAGGCAAAATAATCGGATAAAATTGTATGACATTATTAACAATTTCTTGATTACCGTTTAAATAGCGAATAACCACTGATGTATCTAAAGCAAGATTACCATTTATTATGATTAACTTGAGTGAATTCTTGATTAATGATATTTTCTATTTCTTCAGCTTCTTGATCCATGAGAATACCTGCAAATTGCAATAAAGGATGCGACAAATTAAAATTACTTTCTATCACTAAATTAACTTCAGTATTTTCGGGTAAATTAGGATTATTTAAAGGGCGCAATAATCCATCTTTATAAATGGCGGATAATTGTTGAATCATAATAAATCAAGATTAAGCAACATTAATTATATTATAGTTGACGATCGAATCTTAATCATAAATTTTACTAGATACGGAATCAATTATTCGATCGCCACTTTTTATTATCGAGATTTTAGGTGGAGTTCGATCGAATCATCTTAGATTTTACAGTACTTCCATGATAGTTTTATTATAAATAACTCGTCCTGCGGTAGTGTAAATATATTGAGTAATTCGTTCTCCTTCCGCCGTTTCTCGCACTTTTCGATCGAGATAATATTTCCAGACACTACCATCTGTTAAAGTTTCTTCCCTGATAAGTTCATTATTACCTTTACCGCTCTCTATTTCTCCGTCAAAACGTACCCAGATTTTAGTGTGCAAATCGAGAAAACTTCGTTGATAGTTCATTAAATGGTGGGCAATGCCCACCCACTTTTAAATTATTAAATATTATTCAAAAATTTTCCTGTTATTTATTGGTGAGATTTCCCATTTGGCATAATTGCATCAGTTAAAATAGTATTTTGCAGATTAGCGCCACTTAAATCTACTCCTCGAAGATCAGTACCTGTTAAATCTGCACCTGTTAAATCTGCATTTTTTAAAATAGCATCTTTTAAAATAGCATTTTTTAAATTAGCTCCTTTTAGATTTGCTTGAGTTAAATTCGCACGATTTAAAACGGCTTTAGATAAGTCAGCATAACTTAGATTTGAAGATTTTAATTCAACCTCAGTAAGATGTGATTCTTTCAAATTGGCACCAATTAAAATAGTCCCAGTTAAATTACTTCTGTTTAATCTTGCTTTAGACAAATCTACTTTGTTACTTAAATCTGCTGATGTTAAATTGGCTTTGGTTAAACTAACACCTTTTAAGTTAGCTCCTTTAAGATTAGCACTTTGCAAATTAATTCCAGTCATTCGAGATGATTCAATACCGCTAAATTTAGCATTTTCACAATTAGCATTGCTTAAATTTGCATTTGTTAAGGTGCTATCTCCTAAATTGGCGTTGTACAAACTTGCATTACTTAAATTAGCATTGCTTAAGTTGCTACTACCCAAGTTTGCATTCCCTAAATCGGCATCACTTAAATCAGCAAAACTTAAATCAGTTTCACTTAAATCAGCTTTATTTAGATTAGACTGACTTAAATTGGCAAAACTTAAATCAGAATAAGCGACATTTATTTTTTGTAAGTTAGCACCCGTCAAATTTACTTCACTTAAATCACACCAAAGACAAGAACCATCTCCGAGTAGTTCATTAATATCTTTAGTTTTTTCCGCATGAGATGGAGATACATAAATTGTCCAAGAGAATAAAATTATGATTAGTAAACAAATTAGTTTCTGTATTTTCATTTTTTTGATGTAATTAATAGTATTCAATAAGTCTATCACTTGAACTTAGAATAGTTAAAATATTATCAATATTATTCTGTATTTTTTCTAATTCTTGCTTCTGGGAATCTAACCATTGTTTTTCACTATTACTTTTTCTCCAGTTTCTTCTTAATGGACGATCGATCCTTGACTTATTAAAGTTCGATCGATTTATCAATAATCCAGAATATTTTAGTTATCATAATCTTGTTTAAATTTATAAAGTTCTTCGATCGTCTCCTTAAAACTTTCAATGGGATAATTATTTTTGTTAAATTCTTCTTCTAATTTTTCTCGATCTGATAAAAACATCGTAAATAGGATAATTTCCGCCTGTTGTTCTGGGTTTAGTGTCCAAGCTAAACCTTCAAATTTTATTTTTTCAAGTAATTTTTTTAAACTTTTAGATATTAAATCCCAATTTTTTTCAGTTAGTTTTCTTGTATTGTGTTTATCTGTTCCTCTTTCGATTGTTTTTCTATCTCCAATATTTGATATTCCATGAGGGTTGGAGTTATGGATTTTTCCTTGTTGTTCAAATTCTTTTGTATTGTTTCTGACTGAGTTTTGTTGACATCCTTCGGGGTTGATGGGATTGTCTGAGGGGGTGAGTTGTTTTCCAGAACTTTCTCCACTGGTATTTGAATCTGTTGAGATTGATTCTGGGGTGAGGGAGTCTTGTCCGAGTTTTTTTGTATTATTAAATAAATTAGAAGTGCTATTATGATTATCCCCATCATCAGAAGCAAACTTAGGTTTAGTGACTTTTTTTCGGTTGTTTTTCCCTCCTTTATGAGTTCTTGAGATTTATTAGGTTTATCCACAATTTTATGAGAATAGTCTGAATTAAATTGAATCTGTATAGATTCGATCTCTTTTATTTCATATTTATAAACATCTTTATATATCGGTGCTAGATATTTCTCCCATATAGCCAAGTGGAAAGATTCAAAATCACTATAATCTAGGCTATCTTCTCCTAATAAAGCAATTTCATGGGGGATAATGCGATTGCTTTTATCTTTCTTCCCTTCAGGATCTAAGAATCGAATTGCTACATATTTATATGTTTTATTATTTTCTGGTAGTTTCACCTCTCCTGAATAAAATTTTGGCTCATTACTGCTTGATTCAGGAAAAATTTTTTTCAAAGGAATATACCAATCAGTGCGTTGGAATGTGGGTTCTAATAATCTACGAAATCCCCATTCATATCCCCTAGTTGACCATAAAATATTATTAAGGTTGATCATAATCTTGTTTTTGTGAAAGATAAATTGATTGGTTATTTTCTTCTTGTAATTTACTATAAAAAGAAGCGATAATGGCTTGAGCTAAATCTCCATTTTTTTTAGCTTTTTCTTCTACTTCTTTTAATTTATTGGTGAGAGATTTTACTTCATCGTCCACTAACATAAATATATTACCAATAATGGGAATATACTTAAGCCAATTAGTTGATAAATTACGACATAATTCTAATAATCGATGTATGGTAACTTTTCCTTCTGTTTTTCTTTTTGCCCAATTTAAAGCCCGTTGTACTGGTAATATTAAAGAAATAGGTGGAATCAAATCGATTCCCACATGATGTTCTGGATTAGTGATTTTA
This sequence comes from Geminocystis sp. CENA526, assembly GCF_050753365.1. Taxonomy (NCBI): domain Bacteria; kingdom Bacillati; phylum Cyanobacteriota; class Cyanophyceae; order Chroococcales; family Geminocystaceae; genus Geminocystis; species Geminocystis sp. CENA526. The sequence goes on along the minus strand of NZ_JBLZFY010000078.1, from coordinate 12,400 downwards.
CCTGTTTCATCTATGGCTACTGAAGAAAGTAAAAGAAAATCATTACCAATCGATATAGGACTATCTGTTGAAACAAAATCTTTAAATTGTAAATTTAATTCCTCTAACTCATCATCTATTGATTTAAGTATTTGATCTCGAAACCAATAGACATCTTTATCAGGAAATATATCTGATTTGGACAAACAAATTACCCATGTACGAGGAAATAATTTTAACGATTTATCTTTAGATAGAATCTGCTCTTTTTGAAGTTCAATTTCTGTCCGAAATTGTTTAAATAATTCCCTAAAATATCTATTTCCTTTGTTTTTTAACTCTTGTCCATCACATAAGATAAAAGCAATATCAGATTGTAACAGGGAACGAAATGTCTCAATTTTTTCGTTTCCTTCTAAACCTTCTTTTGTCTCCTGCCACCATTCACCCGGATAATCATGCCACACAATAGATGCAGCTTTTCCATCTAACCCTCTAATCTTGACATCAAATTTATAGGATTGATAATCACGAGTGGTTTGAGCAGGAAAAACATTATCTTTCATTTTTAAAAAGTTACTTAACAGACGATTTCCTTGGGACGTATTTGTAGAAATTAGGCTGTAGCCACGATTTTTCATAAAAGATGGTTCTTGATGCCATCCGTAAAATGTACTTAATAAAGTTGTTTTGCCACTTCCTGTTTGTCCAAATACCGCTATATGTTGTTCAATTTCGCTACGAGGACGAAAAACTTGAGAAATTTGTTTTAGCATAAAGTTCTAATCATATATCAATAATAATTGTAACTATAATTAAGATAAAATCACCTCTAATATTAAACGCTACCCATAAGACTAAGGAATTTAAAATACTAAATAAGAAATATGCTCGATGGCTATTAGCTGTTATTTTTGTTTTACCATATTTCAGAACACTTCTAATTATTTAAAGTAAAAAAGACTAGCTAAGTGCTAATCTTGTAAAATAATGATATTCAATTTTTCCCTTAATCACAAAAAATCACAAAATCTGAGGGATCGATCGAACCAAAACAATCAAAATGGTAAAATTGTCTAATTAAGATAATTTTTCGAGATAATTAGTTAAAACATCCTTTTTTGCTTTTAGGAAGCGAAACAAGTGGATTAAGCGCCTACGGCTTCTTTAGCCGCATACATTACCTCAAGGGTAATTTCGTTAAAGCCTCTTTCACGGGCAAATTTTTCGGTATTGCGTTTTACTTTACCTCGCACAAAACCCGGTACTTTATTTAATTCTCCTTGCGCTTCTCGATTCCAGTTTAAGTCAGAGTCAGCAGAGATACCTTTAGTTATAACTTCTTTGGTGTCGTGACCGCCAAAAATTTCTAAAAGATGATCTTCCATGCCCAAGGTAAAGGAATTATACACTAAATCGGTGAGTTGGTTCGTGCCTTCGTAGCCTAAGAAGGGTTTATAACCGATAGGGAAGTTTTGAATATGGATTGGCGCAGCGATGACTCCGCAGGGAATATTTAAGCGTTTGCCTACATGGCGTTCCATTTGTGTTCCGAAAATCGCTGATGGTTCGAGTTTGGCGATCGCATCGGCTATTTCCCCATTATCTTCACTGATTAACACGTTATCGCAATATTCGCTCACTTCTTGACGAAACCAGTCAGCATCATATTTGCAGTAAGTACCTGCTAACACCACATGAATACCCATTTCCCTTGCTAAAATTTTTGTCATGGCGACGGCGTGGGTATTGTCTCCAAAGACTACGGCTTTTTTACCTGTTAAATTCTGACAGTCGATCGATCGAGAAAACCATGCAGCCTCTGATACATATAGGGTTTGATGTTCGATATAGTCTTCATAATTAACATTAGCACCTTGAGCGTTAATTACTTCTTGAATTTTGCGAATACAACGAGCAGTTTCCACCACTCCCATAGGGGTTATATCCACATAAGGCATATCAAACTCTTTTTGTAGATAGTTAGCACTCATTAAACCTAATTCTCTGTAAGGCACAAGGTTAAACCATGCTTGGGGAATTTTTCTCAAATCGTGAACGGAAGCACCATCGGGGATAATAAGATTAATGTCAATGTCTAAGTCTGCCATCAATTTTTTCAATTCTCGGCAGTCATGGTTATTGTGAAAGCCTAATGTAGAAATACCGATGATATTAACGGAGGGTTTAGCTGTTTTTTCGGTGACAATATCGCCTTTTTTCCGTGCTTTATTGATATAGTACTGTAAAATTTGTTCTAAGGTTCGATCGGCGGCTTGTAATTCATTAACACGATAATGGTTAACATCAGCTAACAAGACATCTCCTTTGGAGTCAATTTGCGCTCGTGCCACAAAATTTTCTAAGTCTTCCTGTAAAATACTGGAGGTGCAAGTGGGAGTAAGTACAATTAAATCGGGGTTTTCTTCTCTGTCTTTACGAGTAATATTGTCAACAACTTTCTCTTGTGAGCCTCTTGCTAAAACGTTTCGATCGACTACACTAGCAGTAACAGGGGTAAAGTCTCTTTCCCTTTCCAACATCGATCGCATTACGTTAAAATAATCATCGCCGAGGGGTGCGTGCATAATTGCATGAACATTCTTGAAAGAACTAGCAATTCTGAGAGTGCCAATGTGTGCAGGTCCAGCATACATCCAGTAAGCTAATTTCATAAAACAGTATCTCCGTGGGGGTAAGTAAAAAATCTTCTTTTTTCTAGTGTGCAATTTTCTTTGACTTTCGGAGATTTTCATTTACAAATATTAATGATTATCCAAGATACGACTACTCTTGCCTGTTGCCTCTTGTCTTCTATAATAAGATAATTCTCACAACTCATAATTGACTGCTATAAAAGTAATGCAACCTTTATTCACTATTGGACATTCCAATTACAACCCTGAATACTTTATTGAATTACTACAAAAACATAATATCTCAGCCTTGGGGGATGTTCGATCGACCCCATACAGTCGTTACTTGCCACACTTCAGTCAAAAACAATTACAACGTTATCTTGCCCAACACGAAATTTTGTATGTATTTTTAGGAGGAGAATTGGGCGCTCGTCCTGATAATCAAAGCTGTTATGTTAATGGTAAAGCTATCTATGAAAATATTGCCAAAACAGAAAAATTTGGGCAAGGAATACAGCGAATTTTGAAAGGGGTGGAAAATCATCGTATTGCCTTGATGTGTGCCGAAAAAGACCCTCTTACCTGTCATCGTGCTATCCTAGTATGTCAGCATCTCGTACCATTTAATTTAGAAATTGCCCATATTCATAGTGACGGTGACTTAGAATTTCACGAAGATTTAGAAGAAAGGATGCTCAAACAACATAATTTGCAAGATAATGAGTTAGAAGGACAATTATCATTATTTACAGATATTTTACCTCCTCCCATGACAAAAGAAGAAAGACTTAAACAGGCATATCAAAAACAAGGTTTAAAAATTGCTTATGTAGAGAGTGAATAGTGAATAGTTAATCTGCATTTACGCCATCATAATCGTATTTTGTCATTGCGAGGCACGAAGCAATCTTAAGTAATTTTATTTAGATGATTTAAGATTGTTATATTTTATAATTAATGACTTTAACCATAAGCAAATGATTAAATTATTTACCATTGGATTTACCCGTAAATCAGCAGAAAAATTTTTTGAAGGATTGCAAAAAGCAGGGGTGAAAAAAATTATTGATACCCGTTTGAATAATACTTCTCAATTATCAGGATTTGCCAAGCAGTCGGATTTACAGTATTTTTTGAAAAAAATTGCTCACATTGATTATGAACATAAGTTATCTTTAGCACCCACAAAGGATATACTTGACGCATATAAAAAAAAGGCTATGGCATGGGATGACTATTCTCGTCACTATTTAGATTTAATTGCTCAAAGACAGATAGAAACTACCCTAAAAGAAGAAGATTTAGATAATTGTTGTTTTTTATGTAGTGAAGATAAGCCTCATAATTGTCATCGGCGTTTAGCGGCGGAATATCTACAGTCACAATTTAAAAATATTGAAATAATCCATTTATAACAATTGAGATTATATGTAATAAAATAATGATATTGAATATTGTGTCCTATAAGTAAAATTAATTTTGATAGGTTATGAAAATAATCTGTTTAGCTAATTCTTACAAACATCACGGTAGATGTATCGCTGGTATTAATCCTCATTCTGGAGAATGGATACGCCCTGTTTCTAGTTTAGAAGATGGAAGATTACCCCTTAATGATAGTCATACTCAAGTCGATCGAATCTGGCTTTTAGATATTATAGATACACCCATCGATCGAAATCAAAAACTAGGTTATGAAATAGAAAACTATGGTTATTATCATCTCCCTTGGCAAATAACCGATAAAGCCAAAGTGACTGATTTGTTGCCCTACTGTGAAGATACCCTATTATATCCCCAGTTCGATCGAGCTATCCCCTATGAGTATTTAAGACAACAATCACCTTTGCGTACATTACAACTAATAGAAGTAAAATCTCTACAGTGTTATAGAGACACAAGAAATAGAGGAAAAGGGCGTATTTTAGACGAAAAATATCACCTAGCCTCTATAGAAATTAGTATAACCGATCCTCTAATGCTGAAAAAATTAGACTATCACCAATCCTATACCTGTCATGGTTTGATATGTATGAGTTTAAGTCAACCTTGGCAAAAATATCCTCAAGATGAATTAATGTGTTATCGATTAATCGCAGGAGTCATTGAATTACCCTCACAATTAGAAATGATTTTAACGCAAATGAATAGAGTCGGATGGAGTAAATCTCAAGGAAAAAAATATTTAAGAGAAAATTTTGATAAAGAATCTCGTTATCAACTCACCCAAGAAGAAGCCCAACAATTTCTTACCTATCTGCAAAATCTTTCGAGAGAAAATCTGCTGTAAAATAGATATTTATTCACGAGGTAAGGAATTATGGTTTAACTTTGACTCCCACGCAAAAAATTTTTCGTTCATTTATTGTTAAAATAACCTATAGTATAATTTCGATCGCCACAGTTTATGAATAAACCAACAGATAAAAAAACAGAAGCATGGTGGAATAAGCCCTTATGGGGAGACAAAAGTATGTTAGAGAAAATAGAAGCTATCATACAAAAACCCCATGAAGAAGTACCACAAGAAGTAATTGAGCATCATCAAAGAGTCTTTGCCGAATTAAAACTCTTAACTCCTATTGCTAAAGCCTTAGATAGTAGTAAATTCAGTGACTCAGAATTTTTAGAATTTGTGAAAATTAGTAACTTATTCTCTTTGGAAATAGGAGAATATAAGGGGTTAAGAAACTATGTCGCCCTATTTCGGGTAGCGGTAGAAGCAAAAGATAGTTTTTTAAAAATCGAACAGATAGAATTATCCTATCGTAGTAGTAAACAACAACAATTTTATAACTTTGTTGTCGAACTGCTCGAAAAACAATTACCTTCCTCAGAGTTTATCACTTTCTTAGATCAACAACTGGAAAAAACCCTACAGGAAATTCAAACCGAAGAAGGTAAAAACGCCATTAATGTTTATGCACAAACTCTCAAAACCGTTGCTAAACAGGATGACTTAGGCTTAAGATTGATTTTCCTTTTTAAAAAATATCAGTTAGAAGATTTCTCTCTTTTGCGAGTAATGTCTGACATTGTACAGTATTTACTGGGTAGAGACTTAGGGGATTTTAATGATATTGTAACTTTAGTAAAAGCCAATGAGCAACGTTTTGAACAATTAGGAAAAATTATTGAGTTACCTATTGATAAAACTAGAGAGGAAGATTACGCTAGAATGCTTCAATACATTGTTTTGAAACAAAAACATCAGGTATCTTATATTCAATTCCAAAGACTTTTAGAAATAATGACTCAATGGACTCATTTTTACTTAATTGTACGGGATATTAGAAGTCACTATTCTGAGACGGAGTTTACTTTACCGCCAGAATTTCAACACAATGTACCCGGATTAGATATTTATCTCAAATATAAAAATGTGATTAAGTAAGGATTTCAAAGTTTTTTTAAGAAAAGGGTTGCATAAAAATAAAATAATGGTTATGATAGTAAAAGCATCGCGGGATAGAGCAGCCAGGTAGCTCGTCGGGCTCATAACCCGAAGGTCGGTGGTTCAAATCCGCCTCCCGCCATTAAATTATTTATAAATAATGTTGATAAGTACGGTTTGTGGGGTAACTCAGAAGCTCATTAAAATCGAGGATTTTTTCATAATGCGTGGATAAAAAAATGCACAGTTTTAGCATTATTTTCTTAAAAAATTAGCATTTTTACCTTAATTTTTATTACTTATTCCCTTTTCCCTTTTCCCTTTTCCCTTTTCCCTATCTTCAGTAACCCCTACTTAGATTCATAATTAGAGGCTTGAGATTGCAGTAATTGACTAACTTGTTTAAAGACATTGTTAGCCTGTGAGCCTTTACTAATCACTTGTCTTTCAGGATGAAACTCAGGTCGATCGAGATATAATGAAATAGCCTGTTCTACCTGTTCTGTAATTAAAGTTTTTAACTCATCTTTGGCTCGTTCTCTTTGAAAATCTGCCCCTTCCTCTGTGGTAGCATAGAGAGGAGGTAAACGATTAAGGGCATAAGCTGAAATATCTCCCACATCTAATAGCCTATTGCTGGTAGTTTCGATTTCTGCCACCCTAGAAATTACCTCACTTACTACCAATTCTTCCATCACGTTAATAAATTGTTTTCTTGGCATTGCCACGACTTCTCCCGTTAACAAAGCACCCATCAATTTATCTAATGCCATATATTCTTCCAAAGACAATTCCGAAGAACTTTCACACATTTTCCCTACTTCTGCTTCCATAGTAGGGGTTAAATAACCTGTTTCCAATGCCTGATTGACAATATCATTTATGCCCATAAAACTCCTGTTTGATTAATTCTTAAAAGTTAATTATTCCATTGTTATTGTTAATTGTTAATAATTTATCTGTGAAATTGTATATTAATCTTAATTATATTAGACTTTTCAACAAAGATTTTTTAATGTTTCGTAAGCTAAAGCCTCGTTTAATTAGCATTTGGTTGATTTAATTCTAAACAATATCCTGCACCATAAACAGTTTTAATATAACGAGGTTTTCTGGGATCCGGTTCTAGTTTAGTGCGTAAATGGCGAATATGGACTCTTATAGTTTCAATATCATCATTGGGATCATACCCCCATACTTCCCTGAGAATATCTTTAGGTGCTACGGTTTGTCCATGACGTTGCAGTAAACAATGTAACAATTCAAATTCTAAATGAGTTAACTTGATATTTTTCTCAAACCAAATCGCCTCAAACCTTTCTGGTACAAGGGTTAACGAACCATAGTTCAGAATTTCACTATGTTTTGTGGCGGGGTTATTCCTTTCACTTCTTCTTAATAAGGCTTTTACCCTAGCCAACATTTCTTCTACTTCAAAGGGTTTAGTTAAGTAGTCGTCAGCACCAGCATTAAAACCATTCACTTTATCTTGAGTTTGTCCTAGGGCAGTTAACATTAATACGGGTATATTAGCAGTTCGATCGTCCCGTCTCAACCTTTGACACACCGTAAAACCATCGACTTTCGGCAGCATCAAGTCTAACATAATTAAATCTGGTTGTATTTGTAATGCTAAGGCTTGTCCTTTAATTCCGTCTTCTGCTTGACATATATCATATCCTGCCATTTCTAAATTAATGGACACTAATTCTGCGATAGCCGCATCATCATCAATCACTAATATTCGAGACATTAATCCAATTTGACCTACTTTATAATTATTTAAAAAATCAGATGTATAACAAAAATTATAAAAATTTATCCTATGTTAATGATTATAAACAACATTATTAAAAATGAATAAGTTATTTAACCTTTTGTGACACTTTCATCTAGTCGATCGCACTGAGTAATTTTTATTCGCAAAACATATAACCATATAGTAAAATGAACATAAAAGCAAAAACTTAATTTAAAAAAATGTTATTTCGTCAACTGTTCGATCGAGACACTTGGACTTATACTTACCTTATTGGTGATATAGATAGTAAAGAAGCTATATTAGTTGATCCAGTATTAGAACAAGTAGAAAGAGACTTACAATTAATCACTGAATTAGGCTTAACTCTTAAATACAGTATGGATACCCATGTTCACGCTGATCACATTACAGGGACAGGAAAATTGCGAGAGTTAACCCAGTGTATGGGGATTGTACCTGAAAAAGCGCAGGTAAACTGTGCCGATCGACACATAAAGGATGGAGAAGTGTTAAAAGTTGGCAATATTGAGATTAAAGCCATTGCTTCCCCCGGACACACAGATTGTCATTTTGCGTATTTAGTCAACGGCAATCACCTTTTAACGGGAGATGCCCTATTTATTCGAGGTTGTGGAAGAACAGATTTTCAGAGTGGAAGTGCAGGAGATTTATACGATTCTATTACGCAAAAATTCTTTACTTTATCCGATGATACTTTAGTTTATCCCGGACATGATTATCGTGGTCATATGGTGTCAACTATTGCGGAAGAAAAAGAATTTAATCCCCGTATTTCTCATAAAAATAAAGAGGATTTTATTGAATTAATGAATAACCTTAATTTACCTAATCCTACCAAAATTATGGAAGCTGTACCTGCTAATCAATTATGTGGAAATGTATCCTAAAAAACTTTATTTTAAATCGTTAATTTCTAATTAAAATATTATGACCTTAACTGCTGTGAAGCCTCAAATAAAATTTATTACTGCCCAAGATTTAATGATTAAATTAATTCAAGAGCCTGTCTATTTAGTAGATGTTAGAGAACCAGATGAGTATAATTTTGGGCATATTTCTACAGCTATTTTAAAACCCTCTAGTCAATTTAAGCCCGAAGAATGGCTAGGTAAAAATAATATTATACTTTATTGTCGATCGGGCAAACGTTCCCACGATATTGCTAAAAAATTAATTGATTTAGGTATCTCTAATATTACTGAATTGCAAGGAGGAATTGTGGCGTGGCAAAAGGCAAATTTTCCTCTAGCAAAGTAAAAAATACATATAGCAATTAGAAATCATTTATGAGAAATTTAAACAACATTTCCACAAAATATAGGCTTTTTTATAGAAAATTAATTATTAGAAAAAAATCAATATTTTAAGAGTAAATTAACTCACTTTAGTAGAGTTGTGCTATGAGCAATGAAATTTATTTCTTTGCAGGATATTAGGTTTCATCAATAAATAAATTGACAAAGCTAATAGCTAAAGTCTGCTAAAGCGACTGATAAAAATGCAATTTTGTTAGTCAAATTTTCTTAAATTATTATGTATTAAAATCACATTATTTCTCATTCTTAATTCTTAATTCTTAATTCTTAATTCTCTATGCGTTTAACTTTTGGTTTTATTCTTGCTATTTTCGTGGGATTAAGTCTAGGCTTAATTGGCGGTGGAGGCTCAATTTTAGCTGTACCTATTCTTAAATATGTTATCGGTGTTTCCACTAAAGAAGCTATTGCCATGAGTTTATTTATCGTGGGGATAGTTAGTATTATTGGCTTAATTCCTCATTGGCGACAAGGAAACGTCAACTTTTCGATCGCGCTTATCTTCATTCCACCTGCTATGATAGGTAGTTTTTTAGGGGCAAAAATCAGCGATTTACCTTTTATAAATGACACTATTCAACTGGTTAGTTTTGGAATAATTATGTTATTAGCCAGTGTTTTAATGATCAAAAAAAGTAATAGTAAATCACTAAAAGTAACAGATAATTTAGGAAAACATAAATTAGTTAATAATAAAAAAAATACTCAAATTTTATTCACCATAATTGAAGGTTTTGGAGTTGGTATTTTAACAGGATTTGTGGGAGTTGGAGGCGGTTTCTTGATTATTCCAGCTTTAGTTTTAGTCGGAGGTATTCCCATGAAAGAAGCAGTCGGTACATCGTTAATTATCATTGCTTTTAATTCTGTCAGTGGCTTTTCAGGATACTTAAATCAGGTAGAATTAAATTGGTTAATTATGATTATTTTTTCGATCGCATCTAGTGCAGGTATTATTATAGGTGGATTATTAGCAAAAAAAATTGATCCTCAATATTTGCAAAAAGGCTTTGGTTATTTTGTGTTAACAGTTGCTGTTTTTGTCCTTATTGTACGCTAGATTTTAGAGTTTTTCAAACTTAAATTAAACAAAATATTAAAGACAAAATAAATTTGATTAACTAAGATAATTACATTACTTTCTACTCAAGTTTATTCCCTTCAATATGAGTCTTTATTTCTTATTGACAATTGATCATGGACAATGAATAATGAGATCGTTGAAAATTATAACTTTAAATCTATACAAAAATTATGGAACGCACTTTTTTAATGGTAAAACCCGATGGTGTACAGCGTAACCTCGTGGGAGAAGTAATCAAACGCTTAGAAAATAAAGGTTTTACCCTAGTGGGTTTAAAATTAATGAGTGTTTCTCGTGAATTGGCAGAGCAACATTATGACGTACATAAAGAAAGACCTTTTTTCAGTGGTTTAGTGGATTTCATCGTTTCTTCTCCTGTGGTAGCGATGGTATGGCAGGGAGAAGGGGTTGTGACTTCGGCTCGTAAAATCATTGGTGCTACTGATCCTTTAGCGGCAGAACCGGGTACTATTAGGGGAGATTATGGCGTTAATATCGGACGTAATCTTATTCATGGCTCAGATGCGATCGAAACCGCCCAAAGAGAGATAGCATTATGGTTTAAGGAAGATGAGTTGGTTTCTTGGGAAAACACCATGAAACCTTGGTTATTTGAGTAATTAGGAATTAGGAATGAGGAATGAGGAATTAGGGCGTATATTTTAATTATACATTCTAAATTCTTTATACTGTCAATGATAAATTCTAAATTATCTCTCTTATTTACTGTCATTATCTGCTTATTCCTCAGTTTTGTTAATCCTGTATTCGCTTTAGGGGGAGTGCAACCGCCTTTAAATCAACCAGCACCACAATTTACTTTATCGACTAACACAGGTGATGGAGAAGTTTCATTGACAGATTATCAAGGTAAATGGATAGTATTATATTTCTATCCTCAAGATTTTACCCCCGGATGTACCCTTGAGGCTCAAAGATTTCAAAAAGATTTAAGTCAATATCATGACATTAACACTGAAATTATTGGGGTAAGTGTGGATGATGTTAAATCTCATCAAGAATTTTGTGATGAGGAGGGTTTAAAATTTCCACTGTTAGCCGATACTGATGGTAAAGTTAGTAAGGCTTATGGTTCATGGTTGAGCGGTCGATCGATGCGTCATACTTATATTATCAATCCAGAGGGAATTTTAGTAGCTCAATTTTTGGGAGTGCGCCCCATTATTCATTCTCAAGAAGTGTTAGCCAAATTAAAAGAATTACAAAGTTAAATCATGGAATCCTTTACCCTTAGTTTTGTCAGTAAAGAAACTTTATTCGCTGTTTCTCTTTTTCCCTATTTAGGCTTTTTATGGTTTCTGACTAAATCAAAGAAAACGCCTAAACTTGCCCTCATTGGTTTTTATCTATTATTGCTATTTGTGGCGATTACTATTCCTGCGGGAATTTATGCAGAAACATATTTTCACACCTCTTTAGCTAATGTGGATTGGTTGCACGGGGGGGCGGAATTTTTCCTCACTTTGTCAAATATTTTTGTAGTGTTAGGGTTTCGTCAGGCAGTCATGGAAAAAGCAAAAACTCCAGACTAAATCCCCTTCAAAAATAAAAAGGTTAGGATTTACGCATTTGTACCAAAAATCAAGGTTAATTGAGATTGCTTCAGGTTGCTTCGTTGCCTCGCAACGCTACGCGCCTCACCGCAATGACAGAATATCGTTATGATTGCGTAAGTCCTGAAGGTTAAAAAAAAAATGAAATATGAGTTTGAATGGGATGATCAAAAAAATATCAAGAATCAGGAAAAAGAACGATATAAAGTCGATCGACCCTCATAAAAATCAAGTAGGTTGGATTGAACGAAGTGCAACCCAAAATTTTAACATACATTGATTATATTTTTAATTATCGGAAATATTTATTCAGGGCAAACGCATACTCAGGAAGATAAAATCTTCAGTAGATACTTCTCATCCCATCCCGCTCTTAATCGTTGTGCTTTTTTACCTCGTTTATACTCTGTTTCTCTATTGAGTAAATTCAGAGCTAGATGACGAATTAAAGATATATTTTCTGCACTGTTGCCATTTCTGATTCGACTACTATCTTCTTTAAATGCCACATCCAAACACCAATGTAATTGATTCTCAATCCCCCAATGACTTCTGACTCCTTGAGCAAATTTTTTCACTCCTTGATTAAGATCAAGACTGGTCAGATAATATCTTCTTTCTATGGTTGTTT
>NZ_JBLZFY010000077.1:0-19911 GCF_050753365.1 Geminocystis sp. CENA526 | reverse complement strand
TGAAATAATCAATTTTTAATAGTAAATTATCAAAACTCATTACTTATTACTCTTTACTCATTACTTTCTCTTAACCAAAAATTTGAAAATGAAACAGCCCTGGTGGGTTAGGGGGGATCAAATTCTTACAATTCATATAGCAATGCTATATTAACTATTAACTATCCTTATTAAAAGATTTTTTCAACACCCCTAATTAGTTATAGATTTTATCCCATTAAAATTACATTATCAATAACATGAATTACGCCATTGTCAGCCTCAATGTCTGACATAATGACGGTGGCATTTTTTACTTCAAAACTATCGCTACAGTCGATCGAAATCGGTGAGCCTTCAATTGAGGTTACAGAGTTAACTTTTTCTAAATCAGCCTTCATTAATTTTCCTGAAACCACATGATAGGTTAAAATTCGAGCTAATTGAGGGATATTTTGGAGTAAAGTTGTAATTGTACCAGGGGGAAGTTTTGCAAAAGCATCATCTGTCGGTGCAAATACAGTAAATTTACCCTCACTTTTTAACACATCCACTAAATTAGCGGCGGTAACGGCGGCAACGAGAGTTTTAAAATTGTCATTATTAACGGCAATATCAACGATGGTAGGCATAATAAATTGACTTTGATGAGATATAAATTAAAGTAATGCTATGGATTTGATTGGGGTATTAGGGTATTGGGGGCTTGGGGAGATTTTTTATTAACAGATTTAACGTCGTAATTAAAAATTAGCGATAGTCTGGTGATTGAATGTCTCTTAATCGTGCTTCGGGGCGTTTAAATCTATCCATTTGCATCTCAAAAAATTGACGATTTTTCATTAAATGTTTAGGATTTTCGTCATCGAGGGGATATAATAACGCTGTGCGCAAAGCCTGAATTACTGCTGAGGTTACATTATACATCGATCGTTGAAATGTCACCCCTAATTGAATCAACATATCATCTTCTCCTCGACAATGTTTTTGATAGTATTCGATGAGATAGGGGGGTAAAAAGTGCAACATATCATCCATTAATAATGTGGGGGGGATTCCTGCACTACCAACGGGAAAGACATCAGCATAAAGGATACCATAATGAAAGTCTTTTTGCTCATGGGGTATTTGTTTGGCTTGGGCGTTATAGGATTTTGTGCCTCGGAAGGGAGATGTGCGGTAAAAAACGGCTTCAACGTAGGGTAAAGCGGCTTCATATAACCATGTAAATCCCTTCGACTTGGGGATAATTTCGTAGCATTTGCCTTCTATATAAACATGATGATATATTGGTCTTCCAGCGATGGCAAATATTCCATTGACAAGGAAATTCATAGCATCTGGCACACCTTTAAAACCTCCTTCGTCATAAATATCCGACATCTCGAAGAAAACGGGCGCCATAACTTCCCAGAATAACCCTAAATTAGCATAATAGGATAACTGACGTACTTGCTCTAAAAACATCTCAGGAAAAACTTTATACAAACCTAACATCATGGGATTACCTTTAAAGTAGGCTTTGATTGCCACATCGGCATTAGCTTTATATTCATCGCTATCGAGATAAGCGTCAAATTTTCCCATACCCATATCTCTACCATGCCATAGCATTGCCCTCATACAAGCCTCAGCAAACTCCATGTTAATTCGATCGTGCAGTAAATGGTGAAATAATTTAGGCATTTTACCCGTTTCTCCTTTTTCCATGAAAGCCATTAACTCAGGATGCGCCGTTGCTTCTCCTCGCCATATCCTCAAATCGGCAGTAACTCCAGCGTAATGATTAGGCAAATCAAGATATTCTTTCGAGATGAAATATTTAAAGAAGGGAAGGGGATTAAGGAAAACTCTTTCAGCGATATAGAGTAAATCCCGCCAATAGAAATCCATCGGCACGGCATAAGCCTTGTAAATACCGATAATTTGCATTAAATTTTCAGGAGTATCTGGTAACATTGAACCTCCAGCCTCTAAACGATGGATAACTTCCGCAAATTCGTGAGTTGAGGGAGGAATTTTGGTTGCTGTTGTCATAATAATTAGTTTTGATATTGGAATAATAAATGTTTGTGGTAAACTCTTGAGAGTTTTGTTATAAAACAAGGATTAATTTTTAGAAGTTTTTAAGAGTAATTATCTAACCAATAAAGTAAGTCATCTACAGTATTAAAATCAAGTAAATCCTCCCCTAAATTTTCTAATTTTACTAAAGGTAATTTTCTCACTCTTGTCTCTAATTGAGGAGATAAATAACCGATTTTTTTATTTAGTAAACGAATAACTAAATTAATCTCTTTTTCAATACCTTCTTTCAATCCCTCTTTTCTTCCTTCTTTTCTTCCTTCTTGTTTAGCTTCTTTTTCAAAATTACTGACTAAAGGCATTTTCTTTTCCTCCTCATATTGTTTTACTTTTAGTTTTAAACTTTGTTGTAACTGTTTTGGTAATGTCATCATTAAATCCACAAATTTTAAGAATTTAACAATGTCTTTTTTTGCGTATCCTTTTTCATAGAGAGAGCGTAAAAATATCCATTTCCATTGCTCTCTTTCTGATAAATTACTCACTGTCGCTTTTGTTTTTAAATGAGCCATTATCATTATAGCAAAGGGATTTTTTTCTGTTTCCAATTCTTGCCATTTTGATTCATAATCCAATAATTTTACTGTGGGAAATGATAAGTTTACTTGACAACCGCCTAATTGATAACTATAGTTATCTGGTCGCCATGTTTGGCTTTCATCTCCTAAAATTGCTAAACTAATTACTGGTTTTCTATACAAATCAAACGCTCGATAATTGTAAATGTACATTCTTTGAGCAAAGTCTTTTTGTGATTGGCTTTGCACTTCTATATGCACTAATACCCAGATTTCTGATTCATCTTTTAACCATACTTTAAACAGTTTATCAACGGCTCGTTTTGTGTCTTCTGAATCGGCTGTTATTTTCTGTAATTCTTGCTCTAAAGAAACAGGTTTTTTGAGCCAATCTACTAATTGATAAACTTCGGGAAAAAAGTAGTCTAAAAAATAGTCAAAATAACCCCCTATTGCTTCCTTCCATGGTTCATCAAAATTTGCTACAATTTCTGTCATGTTCGATCGAATCTTTAACTATAATTATCTAACCAAGAAAGTAAATCATCTCTGTTATTAAAATCTAATAAATCTTCCCCTAAATTTTCTAATATTTGCAGGGGTAAATTTCTAATTTTTAACTCTAATTCAGAAGATAAATAACCTATCTTTTTATTAAGTAAGCGAATAATTAAATTAATCTCTTTTTCAATCCCTTCTTTCAAGCCCTCTTTTCTTCCCTCTTTCCTTCCTTCTTTCCTTCCTTCTTGTTTAGCTTCTTTTTCAAAATTACTGACTAAAGGCATTTTCTTTTCCTCCTCATATTGTTTTACTTTTAATTTTAAACTTTGTTGTAACTGTTTTGGTAATGTCATCATTAAATCCACAAATTTTAAGAATTTAACAATATCTTTTTTTGCGTATCCTTTTTCATAGAGAGAGCGTAAAAATATCCATTTCCATTGCTCTCTTTCTGATAAATTACTCACTGTCGCTTTTGTTTTTAAATGAGCCATTATCATTATAGCAAAGGGATTTTTTTCTGTTTCCAATTCTTGCCATTTTGATTCATAATCCAATAATTTTACTGTGGGAAATGATAAGTTTACTTGACAACCGCCTAATTGATAACTATAGTTATCTGGTCGCCATGTTTGGCTTTCATCTCCTAAAATTGCTAAACTAATTACTGGTTTTCTATACAAATCAAACGCTCGATAATTGTAAATGTACATTCTTTGAGCAAAGTCTTTTTGTGATTGGCTTTGCACTTCTATATGCACTAATACCCAGATTTCTGATTCATCTTTTAACCATACTTTAAACAGTTTATCAACGGCTCGTTTTGTGTCTTCTGAATCGGCTGTTATTTTCTGTAATTCTTGCTCTAAAGAAACAGGTTTTTTCTGCCAATTTACTAATTGATATACTTCGGGAAAAAAGTAGTCTAAAAAATAGTCAAAATAACCCCCTATTGCTTCCTTCCATGGTTCATCAAAATTTGCTACAATTTCTGTCATAATCTCTTTTTCTCTTATTGTGAAATATTTGTATATATAGTTATTGGTGGGCAATGCCCACCCTACAAATATGGTTTTTAAAAGAGTCCGATCGAACTGCTAGTATTGAGAGTTAGATTAGTAAGAAAGGAAGGTTGTAAACCGAAGAAAATAATCAAAATAGCGAATACGAGGGCAGGAAAACGCTCATAAGAAGCAACTTTAGGTAAATATCCCGTTTTATTTTCCATTCTGCCAAAAAATACTCTGTTTAAAAGAATGACAAAGTAAACTGCCGTCAACCCCGTTGAAATTAAGCAAATTAAAGTATAAACAGGAAAAACGCTAAAACTACCCTGAAATGAGATAAATTCGCCAATAAAGCCCACCATACCGGGTATTCCTGCACTAGCCATCACAGCAGTAATCATCAATCCTCCCACAAAAGGTAAGCCACGATAAGGATTCATTAATCCATGTAATTCGGATAATTCCCTTGTACCTGTTTTTTCTTCAATTATTCCTACTAGATTAAACAATAATGCCACAATTAAACCATGGGCAAACATTTGACAAATTGCACCACTAATGCTTAAAGATGTACCTGCCGCCGTTGCCAATACCACATAATTGATATGGGCAAGGGAAGCATAAGCTATCATTTTCTTAATGTCAGTCTGAGAAATAGCGACTAATGAGCCGTAAATGGCACTAATTACCGCTAAAACTGCCAAATAAGGTGATATTTCACTCCAAACATCTGGAAATAACTGTAAACCAAAGCGAATTAAGCCATAAGTGCCAAGTTTGGAAACGATACCTCCTAATAACATCGATACGGGAGTAGAGGATTGAGTGTAAGCATCGGGCAACCATGTATGTAAGGGGAAAATCGGAATTTTGATGGCAAATCCAATTACGATCGTCAATAGCAGTAAAATTTGTTTAGCGTGGGGTAAAACTCCTGTCACGATGCCGTCAATGTCAAAGCTATTGCTTTGGGTGAGGAAATTTAAACCTAAAAAGGCAGTTAAAACGAAAATTCCAGAAAATGCCGTATAAAGTAAATATTTCGTGGCGGCATAACCACTTTTATCTCTACCCCAGATGGAAATTAAAAGATAAATAGGTACAAGTTTTATTTCATATAAAATGAAAAACAGAAGTAAATTTTGTGCGATTAATGCACCATTAACACAAGTACTTAAAAGTAAGATTAAAATACAGTAAAGTTTCGGTTTATTAATGGTTTTTCCGTCCACTTCACTATTAAAAAATGTCAGGGTAACGATTAAGCAATTAAGGATAATAAGGGGTAAAGATAAACCATCAATGGCAACGGTATAATTTAAGCCAATAAAAGGCAACCATTCTAAAAAAAATTGGGATTGTAAACCAGTATTTGTATAGTCAAAATTTATCCCAATTAAAATACTGATAATAAAGGTAATACTGCTAAAAATTATGGCAATATTTTTATTTAAGTTACTTTCTTTTTGCGTGGGTATAATTGCTATGACGATCGAACCTATAATTGGTAATATTAAAAGTAAGTTAAGCATTATTTTTTTATTATTGATACACTGATAATTTTATTTAATCAGAATATTAAAATGATTATTTCCTAATTATTAATTCCTAAAAGTGATACTAAAATTCAGATTTAGTTTTCAAGATTATATGAGATTGCTTCGTGCCTCGCAATGACTATTTAACTCTTATTTATTAAGCAATCAGATTAACTTTTGCTGTATTCAAGTCATAATAACCTCCAGCAATTTTTAGTTTATTTTCAGCAATTAAGTCATTAATAACAGGAGATTTTTTTAATATCTCTATTTGCCCTTTAACATTAGCTTTTATGGCAGTGGGTAAGTCTTTTCTCTCCTCAGCAGTTAAGCTATTTAAGGTAGGTTTAATATAGTCTAAAATTGACTGAATACTCCCCGGCACAGCACTTCCATCTAAGGCGGCTTTTACCGCACCACAACTACCATGCCCTAAGACTAAAATAACTTTAGCACCTAAAACTAAAGAGCCAAATTCGATACTTCCAATATCTTGAGTAGTGGCAATATTTCCAGCATTTCTGACTACAAATAAATCTCCAAAACCCTGATCAAAAAGTATTTCTACTGGCACTCTTGAATCGGCACAACTGAGAATAATTGCATAGGGATTTTGACCCATTGCTACTGTTTCAATTCGATCGAATGAACGATTTTGATTAGTATTTTGTTTACTGATAAAACGATCATTTCCTGCTAATAAAAACTTTAATGCTTCTTCATGTGTCAAGTTTTTTTTATCGATATTAGAAGGATTTATCTCTTGAGAATTAGCTTTAGTAATAGCAGTAATAAAACTACCTGAGACTAAACTTAATGCTCCTAATTGCAGTAAATTTCTACGGTGTAAATTCATATTTTTATGATTTAATTTTGATTACTAACCCTATTTTATCAGAGAAAAATTGTCAATGGTTGTTTATACCTATAGAAGTTAAACAGTTGTTTCAAAAATCAAGGAATTAGGATTCCTTCGTTACTCTCGAAATGACAAAATTATCATAAGATGCTCGTAATTTCTAACCTATTCTATAAAGTTAATCCAAAAATTATGCTGATAAATATTAATCCTAAAAGGATAGAAAAAATATATAATTGCGATTGTCCAGATGTGCTATATTTTAGGGCTTGTCCTCCAAATATTGTACTTAAACCGACTAAATTAACTACACCATCAACAATGGTTCGATCGAACCAATAAGCTAGTTTTGCGGTAACATTAACTATGGTCACAATCGTGATTTTATAAAGCTCTTGAATATAGAGATCATAAGTAAAGAAATTGCGGATAAATTCGGGGATAATAGTAATAGTTTTATCTGCTGGTTTTTTAGCATAAATAATCATAGCTAATCCAGCCCCAATTACCGTTGAGACAGTATAGAAAATACCTAAATCTAACTCCAAACTAATGAGTTTAAATTGAGATAAAACTAAAGGCATATGTAATGTTACCCCCATTAAAATCATCATGGGTAATACCATCGCCCACAATACTTCAGGAGATCGAACTGTCATTTGTTTTGCTTCACCTAGAAATATTAGAGCAAAAGTGCGTAATAAAGCAAAAGTCGTCAAGGCATTAACCAAGAGTAACACCGCAAATAACCAAGGTTGAGAGGAAAGTAAATCATCTCCAAGACGAGGGAGAATCCAAAAACCACCGAGGGGAGGAAAACCAACTAATCCAAATGTACCCACAAGAAAAGCAATACCAGTTAACGGGCGACGTTTCCATAACCCTCCTAGTTGAGTGACATCTTGACTAATGTTACTAATAATTACCGTGCCAATACTCATATACAATAATGCCATAGCCACCGCATAAACTGCAATTAAAAGTAATGCAGTTGTATCGTGATCTGTGCCGATAGCAATGAAAATTAAACCCATATAAGCACTAACGATATAAGATAATATTCGTTTTAAGTCCACTTGGGCGATGGAAATTAAACTTGATAATATGGCAGTTATTGCCCCAATTATCACGACAACTTCAGAAACAATAGGAGAAATTTCTAAAACTGGTTGCAGTTGAATCAAAACGTAGGAAGCGACAGGCACAACAATAGCATTTCTTAGTATGGAAGCAGGTAAAGGACCTTCCATCGCCTCATCTAACCATAATTGTAAGGGAATTTGCGCACATTTTGCCACAGGACCAGCAATTAACGCAAAACAGAGTAAAGCGGAGAAAGTAGCATCTATGGGAGAATTTTGCGCCCAAAATGCCAAATAATTATAATTCCATGTGCCAGAAAAGGGATAAATGGCGATTACCCCCATTAATAAGAGAATATCACCTACTCGTTTTGTCCAAAAAGCATCCCTTGCACCCGATACTACTAAAGGTTGAGCAAACCAGAAACCCACTAATAAATAAGTACCAAGGGTTAAAATCTCTAAATAAACATAGCTAAAGAAAAGAGAGTTACACAAGACTAAACCGCACATCCCCGCCTCGAAAAAACCGACTAGGGCATAAAATCTAGCCCATCCCCAATCCATTTCCAGATAACCCACAGCGTAGAGTTGACACAAGACATTTAACCCTGTGATTAAAGCCAAAGCGCCCACACTCACAGGAGAAATCTGTATATCAAAGGAGATATTTAAACCTGCTACTTGTAACCATGTAAAACGCAATTCTTGGGCTGGTTTTTCCCAAATTTGATATAAGGCGATGACACTGTGAATAAATGCCATAGATGTCATCACAATATTAATATACCCTGCGGGGCGAGAACCTGTTTTTCGTATGATACCGGGCGACCACAGTAGAGCAATTAAGCCTCCAATCAAGGTATAACAAGGAATAAACCAGATTGTTTCACTAAAAAAAGTCATATTGTAAAAATTAATACTTGACAATAAACGATAATTGTAAGTGCTGATGAATAATTAAGTTCGATCGATAATAACTATTGATTTTTGTGTATCTATGATAATGAGTCAATAGAATATTGTCAATGATAATAAGCAAAATATGAATAATACTTAGCTTAATATTTTCTTATGATGTCGCTTGTTTCTATCTCAGTGTAATTAATTCGATCGACTTTATAATAGAATAAAAATGATTACAAAATGGAGAAATCAATGATTACAGTCAATCAGAATATAGATTCTCATCATCTTTTAGAGTTAGTTAAAAAAGCAGAAACAGAAGGGGCAATAAATGGCGAATTTCGTCATCGGGAGGAGGATTTTTTTCGATAACTACCACTTTCACCCCAAATTTTTTCAAGGCAATGACACAATTTTGCCCTAAACTAGCTAATCCACACACAAAAAAACTATCTAACATAACCTAAGTAAATAGTCTATAGTAAATAGTCTATAGTAAATATTAGATAATAGATGATTTTCTATATCAGAAACAATAATGAAAGATGTTCGTCAAGAATACCAGATTGATGAATTATATTTTTGATAACTATGCTTAAATTAAAACGAAAAATTTTATATCCCTTTATCTCCTTCACTGTGGCGTTAACCTTAATTTTCACTAATGCTAATGTTAGTTATGCCTTCCCTTGGGGGGATTTACTGTTTCGAGGAATACAAGTAATTCAGATTAGTAATTTGAGTGATCAACAAGAGGTACAATTAGGCTCTCAGATGCGTCAACAAATATTATCTCAGAATAATGTTAGATTATATCAAAATCCTGAATTATCTAGTTATATCAATCAAATAGGCAGACGATTAGTCGCCGTCAGCAGTCGTCCGAATTTACCTTTTCAATTTGAAATTGTTGATAATCCTGATGTCAATGCCTTTGCTACCATGGGAGGATTTATTTATTTACATACGGGTTTAATTACTACTGCTTCCAATGAAGCTCAATTAGCTAGTGTAATTGCTCATGAAATTGGTCATGTTGTGGCTCGTCATTCACAAAAACAAATACGTCAACAAGCTATTACTCAAGGATTGTTAACTGCCACTGGTTTAGATCAAACTAATATAGTAAGGTTAGGGGTGAATTTAGCTGTCAATCTGCCCCATAGTCGTCAAGATGAATACGAAGCGGATAATCTTGGTTTAGATATGCTCAAATCTGCTGGTTATGCACCCAGAGCAATGGTTGATTTTATGCGAAAATTAGCAAAATCCAGTGGTAGAGTACCCACTTTATTGAGTACCCATCCTAATGCGATCGATCGAGCAGTTGCCCTTGACCAAAGAATACCAAGTAGTGTAGCCTATAATGGTGCTGGTTTAGACGAACAAGAATATCAGTATAGAATCAGAAGTCTTAGAGCAAGAAGATAATTGTTAATTGTTAATTAATTTTTATTTTTTAATTTGCTTTGCCATATTACGGAAAGTATCCATACTGGTATCGGTTTTGCGTAACTTTTGAGTATCAGGGGTAAAAGAAGATTCACTAGAATCATTAGCAATGGCAGAGTTATTAAAACCTCCTTGATTAGGATTTTTCTTAGTCATTTTCATTGCAGAAACTTCCTTGACTAATTCACCGCCTCCACCACTGACACTTTTAGCAAAAGTCCTTTTCACAGTTTTGGATTTACGCATATAGTCAATATCACCAAAGGTTTTAGACTCATCAGGGGTTAAGAAGTAAGAGTCTTGAGGTTGATTGTTTTTTTTACCAAACAAGCCAAATAAACCAGCCATTTAATTTTTTCTCCTAATTAGTTTGTAAATTTTTGTTATTTTGATTGAGATAAATTCTAACATATTGTTACATTCCTGAGAATCAGATTTTACCTGAGTTAACTAGGGTTTGCTGAAAAAGTATTTTGATGAAGAGAGAGAAGAGAAAAGGGAAAAGGAAAGAGGGGGAGATTGCTTCATTAACACTCGCAATGACATTCCTCATTCCTCTTGTGTCGAATGAGGTAGATTTAAGGTTAGTGAGAGCAAAGTTTTAATAAAATTCTTGACTATATCTCTTTTATTTCTTATTTGTTTCAATTAGTAAACTTAGATGTTTGATAGTTTATTAAAATCTTCAAAGGCGAGGCGAATTTGTTCTAAACGGCGACGATTAACCCCTAAGTCTGACTCTCCTAAACGAGAAGCCGATCGAAATTCTATCACTTTTTTATCTTTAGGGAAATAAAACTCAGCATCATCCACAAAACCCATGATTTTACTGCGAGATTCGGTGCGAATATAATCCTCCGTTTGTTCCACAATTTTAGTGTTTGGTACAACGGATAATATTTTCACAAAACTATCATAGGCTTGAGTTCGATCGAACTGATAAGTTAAAGGTTCGATAT
Organism: Geminocystis sp. CENA526; assembly: GCF_050753365.1. Taxonomy (NCBI): domain Bacteria; kingdom Bacillati; phylum Cyanobacteriota; class Cyanophyceae; order Chroococcales; family Geminocystaceae; genus Geminocystis; species Geminocystis sp. CENA526. The sequence goes on along the minus strand of NZ_JBLZFY010000077.1, from coordinate 9,025 downwards.
AATGAGTCGAATCAGTATCTTGACTAACAACACAATTAGGAGTAGAAGGACAAGGAGATAATTTACCATCAACTACCCCTAAATTATTAGGAATTTGCCCCTCAAAATGAAAAATTGATCCCAAAAAAAAGCCCGATAAAGAAATAATAAAAACACTAAAAATAGATATTATTGATACCATAAAAAGAATTAAGAATTAAAGGTGTTTATCAATAACCCACAATGTAATAAATTACATTGCTAACAGCTACCGTCTGCTAAAGCGACTCTATTCACTACTTGCACTGAGCATAGTCGAAATGTTCATTACTCATTACTCATTACTTATTACTCATTACTCATTACTCACTATTTACAAACTGACGGTATAAGCATCGGTTACACCCGGTACTTTTAAGATTTCCCCTAAAATGCCCTCTGGTAAAGGATCATCAATGGTTAACACCATGACAGCATCCCCCCGCACGATCGTACGTCCTACCTGCATACTAGCAATATTTACATTAAAGTTACCTAAGAGAGAACCGATTTTACCGATGATACCGGGCATATCTCTATGTAAGGTAAACAACATATAATTGTTGGGAGGTACGTTGACGGGGTAAGCATTTAAGTTAGTAATGCGAATTTCACCATCGTTGAGTAATGCACCGCGCACGGAGTGAGTGCCTTTTGTGCCAGTGGCTTCTAAATAGATAGAGTTGCTATAGTCTTTGATGGTTGCGTCTCTGGAGTCGATGACGTGGATGCCTCTTTCTTTGGCTTCGATGGCGGCGTTAACATAGTTAACTCTTTCTCTTAAGGCTTTGGATAATAAACCTTTAATCGCAGCAGTGACGAGGGGTTGACTGCTATTTTCTGCTAATTCTCCTTCTAATTTTACATTGAAACTCTCAACTCGATCGCCTGCTAATTGTCCGACTAAGTTGCCTAATGTTTCCGCTAAACGCATATAAGGGCGTAGTTTTTCCATGACATCGGGGCTTAAGCCGGGTATGTTGACGGCACTTCTAGCAGGTAAGCCTAATAAAACATCCCTAATTTGTTCCGCTACATCGATCGCTACATTAACTTGAGCTTCGGCGGTAGATGCACCTAAATGGGGAGTTAAAACCACATTACTACCTAAGTCTCTTAGTTTGGACTCTCCCAAAGGTTCAGAAGAAAATACATCTAAGGCAGCACCAGCAATTTGCCCATTAGCTAAGGCTTCATATAAAGCATCTTCATCGATGATACCACCACGGGAACAGTTAATAATGCGAGTGGTAGGCTTCATTTTGGCTAAAGATTCAGCATTGATGAGGTTTGCGGTTTCTTTGGTTTTGGGTACATGAAGGGTAATATAGTCAGATTCGCTGAAAATCATGTCTAAATCGACTAAAGTACAGCCTAATTGATTCGCTCTTTCTTGAGAAATAAAGGGATCATAGGCTAAAATTTTCATACCCATAGCTTTGGCAACTTTAGCAACATGAGAGCCAATTTTCCCTAAACCTACCACGCCGAGGGTTTTTTTGTAAATTTCTGACCCCATGTAACTTTTACGATCCCATTTTTTCGCCTTCACTGATTGATTAGCATCGGGAATGTAGCGAGAAAGAGACATCATCATCGCTAAAGCGTGTTCGGCGGCTGCGATCGTATTTCCTTCGGGAGAATTTACAACGACAATACCTTTTCTGGTGGCACTGGGTACGTCCACGTTATCAACACCTACACCAGCACGACCGATAATTTTCAGTTGGGTTGCGGCTTCGATAACTTCTGCGGTTACTTGTGTACCCGATCGAATCATTAAAGCCTCATAATCTCCGATAATACCTGCTAATTCTGTGGGGGATAATCCAGTTTTTACGTCAACTTGTGCTACTTGAGAAAGAATTTTAAGTCCTGCTTCGTCCACAGGATCAGATACTAATACTTTTGCCATGTTAAGTTAAATATAGGTTTTACTTTATCTTCTGCGATATTTGTTAAGACTTTCGATCGCTTTTACGATCTTATCATCATTATTCCTTCCTGATCTATAAAAATCCAAAAGCAATGAGGAATGAAGAATGAAGAATGAAGAATTGAGAATGAAGAATGGAGAATTAAGAATGAAGAATGAAGAATTAAAAATTATCCACTATTCACTATCCACTATTCACTATTTCAAATAAACGATCGTAACTCCTGCACCGCCGTCATTTTGTTTTGCTAGTTCAAAATTACTAACTTGAGGATGATTTTGCAAAAATTCATGAACACCCGATCGAAGACTTCCCGTTCCCTTTCCGTGTACAATCCATAATGTACCAATATCCGTAGCATTCGCAATGGCTTTTTCTAACAAAGGTTCGGCTAAATGTACCCTTTTCCCTCGAATATCAACCGTATTTTGAGAAGTTCGTACATTAATGGGCTTAGATTCGGTTTTAGGCTGATTTACTGCTTTAGTCTGTTGTTTATTAACCGTTACCTTAGTTTTCTCAGGATTCGGGGTGACTTTTTCAAAGCGTTTACCGTCTAAAGATTCAATATCCGTGAAGGGTATCACCATCTTCATAATACCGAAACGGGCGGTTAATTGTTCTGTGTCATCATCTACTGTTAAAACTTCTGCCGTTTGCCCAATGCTCAAAATCCTTACTTTTTCGCCCACTTTTGGCTTATAGCTAGATTTTACTTTCAATGGGGTTAAGAATCGATCTCCGATCTTGTTCAACACTTCTGTCGCTTGGTGTGCAGATTGCGCCGTAGGTTCATTTTTTTTCTGTAAACCCTTAATAACTTGAGCAATTTGACTTTTTGCGTCTAATAACAGTTTTTGAACTTCTTTTTCTTGCTGTAGCTTTAAATCTCTCTCTCTAGCTTGTAAAGAAGAGGCTTTTTCTTCTACTTGTTGATAAAATAACTCCGTTTTTGCCAATAATTCTTGAGCTTGTTTATGTTTGTCTTCTTGCTCTCTACGTTGATTTTCCAGTGCTGAAATTAAATCATTGACATCATGGGAAAATCCTCCTACCAACTCTTGCGCCTCCGATACAATATCTAAATCTAACCCTAATCTTTGCGCAATGGTGATAGCGTTCGATCGACCCGGAATACCCCATAATAATCTATAGGTAGGCTGTAAACTCACGTCATCAAATTCTACCGAAGCATTTTCAAAACGGGAGTCACTGTATTTTAAACTCTTTAATTCTCCATAGTGAGTCGTGGCAATAGTTAATAGATTATGTTCTGCTAAGTATTTTAAGATAGCGATCGCAATAGCTGTACCCTCACTAGGGTCTGTACCCGCCCCTACTTCATCCAGTAACACAAGAGAGTTTGATCCCCCCGACTGTGCCTCTCCTCCTACTAAGGAATTTGCTCTCTCCGACTGCGCCTCCCCTCCTACTAAGGAATTTGATTTCTCCGACTGCGCCTCCCCTCCTACTAAGGAATTTGATTTCTCCGACTGCGTCTCCCCTCCTACTAAGGAATTTGATTTCTCCGACTGCGTCTCCCCCCTTACGAAGGGGGGCTGGGGGGGATTGTTTAAAGCCTCGATAATGCGAATAATACGGCGAATATGTCCTGAAAAAGTCGATAAACTTTGTTCTAATGATTGTTCATCCCCAATATCCGCTAAAATGCTCTTAAACCAAGGAATTTGGGCAGGATACTTAGCAGGAATAAATAAGCCTACTTTTGCCATTAAGGCGATGATACCAATGGTTTTCAGGGTAACGGTTTTTCCTCCTGTATTTGGTCCTGTAATTGCCACTACTCTTGTGTCAGGGTTTATTAAAATGTCCACAGGAATCACGGGATTTCCTTCTTCGTGTTTTTCTAACCACACTAATAAAGGATGTCTTACCTGTCTTAAATTAATGCTTTCTCCGTCTTGAAAATCCACAAATTCGGGAGGATGAGCATTTAACCAGATGCTATAACGGGCTTTGGCAGTGGCTAAATCTAAAGCGGTGGCGATCGCCAATAATTTCTCTAAATCCTGCCAAACTTCCCCTACTTTTTCCGTTAGCTGTCTTAATATCCTTTCTTCTTCTCTTTTCTCCTGATTTCTCGTGGTTTGCAGTTTATTCCCTAAATCCACAATTACCCTCGGCTCTAAATACAACGTTGAACCACTGGTACTGGTATCATGGACGATACCTTGTATTTGTCCACTATGACTCGCTTTTATGGGTAAGACAAATCGATCGCCCCTTTGGGTGACAACGGGTTCTTGCAGTGCATTGCTATTTCTTTGAATAATACCTTGTAAAGTTTGCTGAATTTTACTTCTTAAACCTTTAATTTTTTGACGAATTTCACCTAATAAAGGACTCGCTCTTTCTGTGATCTCGGCTCGATCGTCTATGCAATAGTGAATTTCTTGCTCTAATTCGGGGAAAGTTCTTAAATCATTTACTAATTCTTGTAAAGTAGGAGCATTTTCTTGATCTTCAATTACTCTGCGTAATTTACGAACTCCCGATAAAGTTGTAGCTAAATTTAACAACTCCTCTCCTGTTAAAATACCCCCTATTTTTGCCCTTTCAAGGCTATCTCCTATATCATGGATACCATTAAATGACCAAGAAGCGTTAATGTCGGTTTCCAGTTGACAAACTTCCTTAGTTTGTTCTAATAAATATTCTGTTTGTGTTACTGTATGGGGGATAGCTAAATTTTGCGATGCCATCGCACCTAATTTAGTGGAAGCAAAAGTGGAGAGATGTTGACATAACCTCTGCCATTCTAGTAAGCGGAAAGTTTCTTGTTCGATCAAAGCTATTACAATCAACGATAGATAATTGACAATCAACAATTTATTTGTGATAGAAAAAAAACTATGTTTAGTCTTCTTAGAAAATTGTTGTTAAAGTATTTGTAATTATCAATGATAGCTCAAAATTAATGAACTAACAGACTTTGATCATATTTAGGGGTTTTGCTGTCAACGGATTTAATTTGATATTTGACTAAGTTAGCTAATTCTTCTAACTGACTGATGGCTTCTGCACCTTCGAGTTTCATTAATTCTCGATCGTCTTGCATTTCTGTCCAAGTAATGCCATAATCTGACACTAAAAAGCGAATTAAGTGATTATCGCCTAAACTCACCATAAAAGAGGCACTATTTAATTGAGTACCGCAGGTATAACAAGAGGCTATATAACCTCTTTTCTCCAATACGATGGCTAATGCTTGAAGATTCATTACTAAATCTTTCACAAATTCTCGATACTCTTGTGCTAATCGAATAAACATTTATACCTCCTTTACTTATACAATACCTTATTCATCTTATTTATGAATCTTAATATTTTTTTAAGATTTCCATTTAAGATTATATGGTATATTTTCCAAAAAGTGCAAAATTAGTTTATATTAAGGCTAATTCGCTCTTATATCAGCATATCTCATCTGAGAGAATAGTGGACAATTCATTAAGTTTGACGATCGATCTTCTCATAAAGTTTCCTTTTGATAAAGAAACAAGCTAAATCTTTAAATCTTTAGAGGATGTTAGAAAATTTTTTGATGAGTCAGGAATGATGATATACGCAATGATTTATGAGCTAATCTAATGACAATTAATATCTTGAAAACTCTTTGTGATGGATACTGGCAGTGGTTTAAGACAAAAGATACTCCATAGAAGCTCAAAAGTTTTTTCAACAAAAAGCCGAAAACTTAATGAGAGATTTGAGTAACTAACAGACACTTTCTCCGTCTTAGCTAGGATAAAATTCCTTCATATATATCGACTAAAGACATTTCTACCCCAAAAGACTCTAATGTGAATCTATCATTTGGATTATCATAAATTTCTAATGTCCAATGTTTATTATTGCTTCTACGGTAAATCATAATTAAAGTTTTCTCAGGCTCAATCAAAACATATTCTTGTAAACTCTCTAAAGAACGATAATACTCAAATTTACGCCCTAAGTCATAATCTCTGGTAGAATTAGATAAAACTTCGATAAGTGCCTTCGGATTAGTAACGGTAGTTTTATTCTCACCATAATAAATTGGTTCTCCTGCCATTATCATTACATCAGGATAGGTGAAAATACTAAATTCAGAGATAAATAAGCGTACATTTTCAGTGTAAACTTTGCCTGTTTGTTTTCTGATAGGGGGTTTTAATAATAAGCAAAGATTAGTGATTATTTCATTATGATTGGTTGTGCCTCCTGTCATGGGGATTATTTCTGCTTCAATATATTCATGTCTTATTTCTGATTGATCGTCAATTTCTAAATATTCGGCTATGGTATGAGTTTTTTGAGTTAGTTGTGTAATCATTGTTAATCCTCCCTTATAGCTATCTCTAATATACTCTCTCATTAATTAAATCTCTCGATCGATCTAACCACTAAAATAAGGGAAACTTCTAATTTCGATCGATAACCAACAGTTATAATAATTTCATCTTGAAAATTTAAGTATGTAACTTATTACATAATAAACATCTATTTTTTATGTTAACTTTAGAATCTGCTATTCAAAAAATACAACAATTTAGCCCTGAACAAAAAGAAGAAGTTATTAAATTTATTGAATTTATTGATTTCAAATCTCATCAAGCTCAATTCGATACATTAGCTAACAAACCAGAAGGCTTACAAGCATCTTTTACAGAAATAGCAAAAGAGTTTATTGGTTGTTTAGATAGTGATTTAGAAGATTTATCCCAGAATCTAAAATATTTAGAAAGATTTGGTAAATAATGAAAAATTTATCATTAAGATAAAACTCCTTCATAAATATCAACTAAAGACATTTCTACCCCAAAAGACTGCAATGTGAATCTATCATTTGGATTATCATAAATCTCTAATGACCAATGTTTATTATTGCTTCGGCGATAAATCATAATTAAAGTTTTCTCAGGTTCAACTAAAATATATTCTTGTAAACTTTCGATCGATCTATAATATTCAAATTTACGTCCTAAGTCATAATCTCTGGTAGAATTAGATAAAACTTCAATCAGTACGATCGAATTAGTAACGGTGGTTTTACTCTCATTATAGTAAGTTGGTTGCCCTGCTATTATCATCACATCAGGATAGGTGAAAATATTAAATTCAGGTATGAATAAGCGTACATTTTCAATATATACAATATTATTTGTACCTTTTAGAGCTAGTCGTAAGGCTAAATAAATATTTCCAGTTACTAGATTATGATTGGTTGTACCTCCTGTCATGGGGATTATCTCTCCTTCAATATATTCATGTCTTATTTCTGATTGAGCGTCAATTTCCAAATATTCGGCTATGGTATGAGTTTTTTGAGTTAGTTGTGCAATCATTGTTCATCCTCCCTTATAGCTATCTCTAATATACTCTCTCATTAATTAAATCTGACGATCGATCCCACAAATAACATGATAAAATATTCTAATTTCGATCGAACCTTCCATGTATTATCTAAAAAGAAAACTAGATAAAATATTTCTAAATTTTACCCTCAAACAAAAATTAGGGTTATCTTTTGGAGTGACAATCTTCTTCCTCTCTATTTTATTTAGTATCATTGTTTCTCACTCCGTGCGCACTAAAGTAGAAGAAGATCAACATTTTTTATTAAGTCAAATTGGTAATGAATTAGTAAATACGTTCGATCGACTTATGTACAGACGTTCTACTGATATTCGCAATATGTCTGTCTTGTCAGAGTTTCGAGGGAATGGAGAAAATAAAGATGAGCGTCGTTTTTTGTTAGAAATATTACAGAAAAGTTATGATAGTTATGCTTGGATTGGTTTTGTGGATAAAAATGGCATAGTTCAAGTTAGTACGAAAGGTCTTTTAGAAGGAGAAAATGTTAGTCAACGTTCATGGTTTATTGCAGGTTTAAAAGGAAGTTTTGTGGGAGATGTCCATGAAGCTAAATTATTAGCAAATAAATTACCACCCCTTGCCAATGGAGAGCCATTAAGATTTCTTGACATAGCACATCCAGTATATAACAACAATAATCAATTAATAGGGGTTTTAGGGGCGCATCTTAGTTGGCAATGGATAGAAGAAACCAGTCAAACCTTGATGAGTAATATTCCTAATGATAAACAAATAGATATTTGGATACTTGATAAAAACGGTAAAATTATTTTCGATTCCCAAGAAAAACTTGAAGGGGAGAATATCCGTAACTATATACCTTTAATCGAATTAAATCAATCTTTATCAGTATCAAAAAAACGCAACTTTCAAGGGGTAGAATATTTAATTAGCCATCATCAAGATAAAGGTCATTTAAGCTATGAAGGATTAGGATGGCATATTATGGTAAGGCAACCCACTGCCATAGCCTTTAAAAGTGCGGATGATTTACAACGAACCATCGTAATTTTAGTATTAGCAACTATTTTTTCTTGGATAGCATGGAAAATTGCGGAAAAAATTACTAAACCATTGTTAAATATTGCTTATGAAGCAGATCAAATTCGTAAAGGAAATCGTGATGTTTCTCTATCTCAATTTTCAGAAAATAGTGAGTTTTATCAAGGTAAAAATGAGATATTATTATTATCTTCTAGCATCTCAGATTTAGTGCAAAATTTAATCAGTAAAGAAAATAAGTTGACTAAAATTAATCAAGAATTAGAAAACAAAATTTTAGAGAGAACAGAAGAACTTAATATTGCCAAAGAAATAGCTGAAAAAGCCAACAAAGCGAAAAGTGTTTTTCTCTCAAATATGAGTCATGAATTGCGTACTCCTTTAAATGCTATTTTAGGCTTTTCTCAATTGATGAAAGATGATGATACATTAACCTTAGAAAATAAAGAAAATTTGAATATAATTATTAATAGTGGAGAACATTTATTATCATTAATTAACGAAGTTTTAGAATTATCTAAAATTGAAGCTGGACAAATAATTTTTAATGAAACAACCTTTAATCGGGAGCATCCCATTTTGGCAAAAGATAAATAATAACAAACTGTATATCTCTAAAATTTTTTCAAAGTTCCATTGAGAATTAATTGATCATCATCAATTTACTTTGTTGAATTTTGACCGTAGAA
>NZ_JBLZFY010000076.1:0-20062 GCF_050753365.1 Geminocystis sp. CENA526 | reverse complement strand
GGTATCAGGTATTGGGTAGCAGGTATTAGATTAAATTCAAACTGTTAATTTATAACAATTGCATTTTTAAAATAATTAAAGCTATAGGTGATAAAGTTTATATTAATTATTTTCTATTAATTTGGCATAACTACTGTTGAAGAGCCATAATTTTTAACAAAATCTTTTTATGATTTCGATCGATTTAGTCTAAATTTTATCTCTCACTGAGGTTATAATCAATTTTAAAATAAAATTAAATTGTGATAAAGAATGAAAAATATAAAAAACTTTTTAGGGGTTATTATCTTAAGTTTTCTGTTAGTTTTTGGAGTAAATAATTTAGCAGTTTTAGCTGAAAATAGAGTTTTTTTAGACTTAAAAATGGAATTTTTAGGAGAATTTGAGTTAAAAGATTCTACCTTTGAAAATACTGTCATTGGTGGTTTATCTGGGATCACCTATAACCCTGAAAAAAATCTCTTTTATGCCATTTCTGATGATAGAGCCTACTTTTCTCCTGCTCGTTTTTATACTTTAGATATACAAATAAATAATGATAAAATAAACAATATCGATATTAAAAATGTCACTTTTTTAAAGGATGAAAAAGGAGAAATTTATCTCTCTAATACAACCGATACAGAAGCCATTGCTTTTAGTCCAAGAAATAGTGTATTTATCGCCAGTGAAGGAGTTTATAAAACCAATACTCCCCCTTTTATTAAAGAATATGACTTAGAAGGAAACTTTAAAAGTTCAGTGAGAATACCAGATAGATATATTCCCGTAGCAGAAGAAAAAAAAGGTATCGAAAATAACTTAGGATTCGAGTCCTTAACCATCAAAGCTAATGGTACAATGGCTCAAGACCCTTTTAGACTTTTTACCGCTACAGAATCCGCTTTAGTACAAGATACCGATCTCAAAAACCCCGAAACCGTGTTACGATCGAGACTAATGCACTATGTAATTAACCCTTTCGGTGATCCCGTTTTAGTAGGAGAACATTTATACTTAATAGATAATCCCTCATTAGGAGTATTATATAACGGACTTTCCGAATTGTTGGCACTCCCCCAAGAAGGTTATTTACTAAGTTTAGAAAGAACATTAGGATTAAGAGGATATGGAGTCAAAATTTTTCAATTAGTGATGGGAAATGCCACAGATATTTCTAACCAAAAAACCTTAACAGGAAACATTGATAATATCACTCCTATTCGCAAAAAATTAGTCTTAGATTTGCAAAAATTAGGCATAAAATTAGATAATATAGAAGGCTTTACATTTGGTCCTCGTTTAGCGGATGGTAGTCAAAGTTTAATCATGGTTAGTGATAATAATTTTAGTAAAAATGGCAAACAAAAAAATCAATTTTTACTGTTCAAATTAATTTAATTAACAAAGTAAATTATCAAAAAAATAGGGGTAAAAGTGATGATAAATACCTTGAGAGAAAAAGAGCAAATACTAAATAAAGAGAAAGTAATAGAAGTAATAAAAGCACAAAAAAATCTCTTTAATAAATATCAGATAAAAACCCTTGCTTTGTTTGGTTCAACGGCTAGAAATGAAGCGAAGGAAAATAGCGATTTAGATTTTTTAGTGGAGTTTAATAAACCACCCACCTTGAGTATGTATATGAACTTAAAATTTTACCTAGAAGAATTATTTAATAAACCTGTTGATTTAGTAACTATTAAATCTATTAAAGCTATAATTAAAGAATCAATTTTAGCAGAAGCTGTCTATGTCCAGAACCCTTAAACTATACCTTGAAGATATTAATAATTCCATAAATAAAATTAATAAATATATCAAAAATGTAAATCAAAGAGAATTTTTAGACAATGAATTAATTTACGATGCTGTAATTCGTAATCTTCAAATTATAGGGGAAGCCACTAAAAATATTCCTGACACCATTAGGATTAAATATCCCTATATTGATTGGCGAAGTATTATCGGATTAAGAAATATTATTGTTCATACTTATTTTAGTATTGATGATGACATTTTATGGAACACTATCAAAAATGATTTTATTACATTACAGCAATGTATCAAAGCTATTCAAGAAACAGAAAATTTAGACATAAAATAGAAAAGTGTATTTTAAAAGATTGCTTGACTATTGCTTCGTACCTCGCAATGACAGAAAGAAAGTCAAATTAACAACTATTCACTATTCACTATTAATTATTAACTATTAACTATTTACCATGACAGCAGAAATTATTTGTATCGGCACAGAATTATTATTGGGAGATATTCTTAACAGTAACGCTCAATTTTTAGCTCAAGAATTGGCTAATTTAGGTATTCCTCACTACTATCAGAGCGTTGTGGGAGATAATCTCGATCGAGTGCAAGAAGTAATCAAAATCGCTTCTCAACGTTCTCAAATCCTCATTTTTACAGGGGGTTTAGGACCAACTCCCGACGACTTAACTACAGAAGCTATCGCCTCTTTTTTTCACACACCCCTAGAAGAAAAACCAGAGATTATTGAAGATATAAGCCATAAATTTGCCCAAAGAGGGCGAGAAATGACTCCTAATAACAAAAAACAGGCTCTTATTCCCCAAGGAGCGCAAATATTACCTAATTTGACAGGTACAGCCCCCGGTATGATATGGCAACCTAAACCCCATTTAACCATTCTCACTTTCCCCGGTGTGCCTTCAGAAATGAAACAAATGTGGCGTGATACTGCTATCCCTTATCTAAAAAGTCTCGGTTGGGGTAAAGATATTATTTACAGTCGTATGATGCGTTTTCGGGGTATTGGAGAATCCGCTCTGGCTGAAAAAGTCTATCATCTCTTTTCCCTTAGTAACCCTACCGTTGCCCCTTACGCCTCTATGGGAGAAGTAAAATTAAGGGTTTCTGCTAAAGCGAAGAATCAAGAAATCGCTGAAAAGTTAATTTTACCCATAGCCAAGGAAATAGAATCGATCGCAGGGGAAGACTATTTTGGTTATGATGACGATACCCTCGCCTCCATAGTAGGGAAATTATTACACGATAAAGGGCAAACCCTCAGCGTAGCGGAATCTTGTACTGGAGGCGGATTAGGGGCAATGATAACGGAAGTGGCAGGAAGTTCGAGTTATTTTATGGGAGGAGTCATTGCTTACAGTAATCAGGTAAAAATTGAGCAATTAGAAGTATCTGAAACCTTTTTACAGGAATATGGGGCAGTGTCGCCGATCGTGGCACGACAAATGGCAAAAGGTGTGCAACATAAATTTAACACCGATTGGAGTATTTCTATTACAGGCATAGCAGGACCGGGGGGAGGCACACAGACAAAACCCGTGGGTTTAGTTTACATTGCGATCGCAGACCCCGATAAACAAGTAGAAAGTTATGAACTACGTCTAGGAGACTCACGAGGACGAGAAGCCATCAGATACCTAAGCAGTTGTTATGCTTTAGACAAATTACGCCGAGAATTGTTACAACATGACAAGGGCGAATAATCTTCGCCCCAATTCATGAATTTGTTGTTAATCAAAATAAAATCGAGTGACTAATTTTCGTTGTTCGTCAGCTTCTTCGCAGGTTTGCATCAAAGTCTGACTATCATGGAAAGCAAAACAAATTAACTGTTGACAGCGAGAAATAATATCTCGATTACAAATAGCACTAGCCTCACCTAAAGAAAGATGATCATTATCAGGATTCTCCACTAGGTGAATAACCTGTTGTAATTGATCTTGAGACTCTCTAGGTTGACGATGAAGACTTTGAGGAAGAATAACCGTCAATAGATTAGGATTCGCCCTCATTGCTCCTCTAATGGCGGCGGAATTAGTACCAGCCGAACCAGAAGTAATGATTCGATTGCCTTCTAACACAAGGGCATAACTCATCATTTCGATTAAATGTTGATGAGTAATAGGAACATGGCGAGAACCTAATAGAGCTATTTTTTTCGAGCCTGTTTGCTGAATAGCCGCTAATTCTTGCGCCAAAGTATCAAGTTTAGGAATTTCTAGTGATTGAGTCAAAGACTATTTATCCTTAAATATTAAAGTGAACTACCCATCTTGAATCGGGGATTACAAGTGAGGTGACTACCCAAAGAAATGCTCTTTACTGAGAGTAGTAAATATGTTGTCGCCAACGTCTCTTGCTTTTGATATGTTTAGAAACAGAAACTAAATAAACTACATAAGCTATTAAATTTCTTTTCCTCAATCCCACGTTTCGTAGGTTCACCATACATAGTATCATAGAATCAATATCTTGGCTCAAATGTTGAATAAAGTCTCACAATAGAAGTACGACAGAAATTAACTGGTGATGGAAGGGAAAAGGGAATAATTTTCAGTCATGGGCAAGGGAGTTTAAACCCCTTGTTAATCAAAATTTTAAGTTAAATGGGTTTTAGCTTATTAGAGTTCGATCGAATAGACTTTTAATTGTCTCCTAGTCAAGATTTCAACTTTTGTTTTATCCATTATGGTTGAAGTCTATTAGATTTTACTTATCTTTAATGGGCAATGCCCACCCTACATTTATTTGAGAAAATATGCTTGATTTAGGAAAATTAGCTCGACAAATCCCTAATATGGGGCAACAGATGCAAAAAGAGGCTTTAGCTAGTATCGAAAGACTAAAATTAGCTCAATCTCTATTGCAAACCATACAAAAAAATCAGGATACCCTTATTAAAACTCAAGAGGAATGGCTCGATCGACTCATTTTTACTCCTGCCACTCCTATCGAACCGATTACCACTTGTATTGATATAGAATCTGCTCCCGTCAGTCATAGCGTATTTTCTGCTGACGGCTCACAAATTGCCCCTTCTCACCACGAAATAGCCTACTGTTATCTTATTAATATCGGGCGGATTATGTTGCACTATGGACAAAATTTACATCCTTTATTGGATACCCTTCCAGAGATTTACTATAAAAATGAGGACTTATACGCTTCCCGTAAATGGGGTATTCGTACCGAAGAATGGATGAGTTATAAACGCACCGTTGCGGAGGCAGAAGTGTTAGCAGAAATGGCTTGTACATGGGTTAAACCACCGGGGGCACATTTTAACATCCCTAATTTAGCCATGACCGATGGTTCTCTCATATACTGGTTTTTAGATACTCTACCCTTAGAAGCACGAGAACAAATCTTAAACCCCATTTTACAATCATGGCAACAATTACAAGCAACCAATATCCCCGTTGTGGGTTATGTTAGTGCTTCTCGCAGTATGGAAGCCATTAACTTTTTACGTTTTCCTGCTTGTCCTCACCCTCATCCTAACTGTGTGGTTCACTGCAATGATATAATTGACAAAACTCCTTGTCAAAAAGTTGAACCTTTACGGGATGCTACTTTATGGAGTAGTATATTAAAGCCTCGTCAAAGAAGTGCCATTTTTCGCAGTAACTCCCGTATTTTAGATACCTACCATGAAAAACAACGGATTTACTTTTGTTATCTTCATGTCGGTACGGAAGTGGCTAGGGTAGAATTTCCTGAATGGGTAGCACAAGATTCCTCGTTGTTAAATCAGGCTTTAAGTATTACCCTAACTCAAGTTGATAAGGGTTTTGGTTATCCCGTTGCTTTGGCTGAAGCCCATAATTTGGCGGTGGTTAAGGGTATCGATCGAAGTCGCTTTTTTGCACTACTAGAAGAACAAATGATTAAAGCTGGATTAAGAAATGTTGGCACATCCTATAAAGAAGCCCGAAAAAGAGGTAGTATTGCGTAATAATTAGAATGGAGACAAGTGGACAGGTGGACAAGTAGAATTAACTACTCATTACTCATTACTCATTACTCATTACTCATTACTCATTACTCATTACTCATCACTCATGGATGGTTTTCTTAACCTCAATAAACCTCAACATTTCACCTCCCACGATTGCGTTGCTAAATTAAGAAGGATTTTTAACACTAAAAAAATTGGTCATGGTGGTACATTAGATCCATTAGCTACGGGAGTTTTACCCATTGCCGTAGGGAAAGCAACCCGTTTATTGCAATTTTTACCGACTCAAAAGGCTTACCAAGCCACTATCAAATTTGGTATCGTCACTGCTACCGATGATTTAGAGGGTGAGATTATTAGTCAACAATCTGCGTTTGATTTAACTTTAGAAAAAATTACCCCTTATTTACAAGATTTTATTGGAGAAATAGAACAATATCCTCCTGCTTATAGTGCTATCAAAAAAGATGGAAAAAAACTCTATGAATTAGCTCGAAAAGGAGAAGTAATTGATATACCTAAAAGACAAGTTATTGTTACTAATATTGAGGTTTTAAATTGGCAAAAAGGAGAATTTCCTGAGTTAACGATAAATATTCATTGTGGCGGTGGTACTTATATTAGATCGATCGCACGAGACTTAGGAGAAAAAATAGGTACAGGAGCGACTTTAGCTTTATTAAATAGAACTCTTAGCTGTGGTATGGGAATAGAAAATAGTTATACTTTTGAAGATATTATAGAACTTAAAAATAATGGTAATTTTCAGTTAATTAATCTTGATTATCCTTTACAACATTTACCTGATATTTATTTAGGAGAAGAAGAAAGTAATAGATGGGATTTAGGACAAAAAATTATCGTTGAAGGAGACTATTTAGAGCCAATTTATCGAACTTATAATCATAATTCTGAATTTATGGGCATCAGTGAATTAATCATTAATGACACGGTAAAAATAATCAAGCCTAAAATTGTACTCAAAATCCCTAGCAAATAAACAGGATTTACTTAGGGTTTGCTGAATAAATCAGAAGACTATTAAAATCAACGGTTTGGACATACTACATCAACTGAAAAGTATTCAATTTTCACAATTTTTACTCAAAACTGTACTTTAGACTAAATTTTATTTAAAACAACTTTGTAATCATAAGTTAAACAAAGCCTCAAAACCTTGATTTTTGTCATTTATTCACTCTTCCCTTTTCCCTTTTCCCTCTTCCCTCTTCCCTCTCTTCATCAAAATACTTTTTCAGCAACCCTACTTAATTTCTTATCGCTACTCTTAATTTTGCCGATCGAGACCTTGCATTTAATCTTTGTTCTTCTATACTAGGGATAATGGGTTTTTTTGTGACAATTTTAAGTAAAGGATGATCTCGAAATTGATTTTTGACGATACGATCTTCTAAACTATGAAAACTAATAACCGCAATTGTGCCCTCTGGTTTTAACCAACTTGGAGCGCATTGCAAAAACTTCTCTAAGGAAGCTAACTCCTCATTTACCTTAATTCTCAAAGCCTGAAAAGTACGAGTGGCAGGATGTATTTTACCATAACGATATTTATGGGGTACACAAGAAGCGATAACATTAGCTAACTCTAAAGTAGTAGAAAAAGGACGATTTTCGATAATGGCTTTAGCGATACGGCGAGATAATCTTTCCTCTCCATAAAGATAAATCAAATCTGCGAGGGGTTTTTCTTGCCAACGATTAACAATATCTTTTGCCATCAAAGATTGACTTCTATCCATACGCATATCTAAATCTCCGTCATGGCGGAAACTAAAACCCCTTTCCCCTTGGTCTAATTGAGGTGAACTGACTCCCAAGTCTGCTATAATGCCATCAAATTGGATATTTATGGGTTGATAATCGGCAAAATTACCATGCCAAAAACAGATTCTTTCTTTATAATCTTTGAATTTTTCTTGAGCAAAATTTAGGGCTTCCATATCTCGATCGATCGCCGTGACTTTTACCGTATCATTATGGGATAATATCAGATTAGTATGACCACCTGCTCCTAAAGTTACATCTAAATAATGACCATTTTTAACTATGTTTAAATACTCAATAATTTCTTGGGGTAAAACTGATTCGTGAAAAAAATTTATTTCTTTTTCTGACATAAATTATTTATGATAAATTGAGCTAGAGAATAGGGAAATACCTAATAAGCTCGTTCGTATCTAAGTTTACTATTAACAGAGAAAATAGGGAATAAGTAAGAGTTTTCGTTATTTTCAAAAATTAATAGTTCGATGGTTATGGTTCGACTAGGACATTTACGCTTAATGCAAGTCACCAACCATCGACTTAAAACAACATTTTTATTTTATCAAGGATTCGATCGTACTTTCTAAAATTTCTCCAGCTTGATCGACTTCTTCAGATGATACAATAAGAGGTGGTACAAAGCGCAATACTTTAGGACCAGCAGGTGCTAATAATAAGCCATTTTCCATCGCTTTTTTGACAATATCCACAGAAGTTAAGTCCACATCGGCTTTAATTTCAATACCGTTGATTAAACCCCATCCCCTCACATCAGAAAATAGATTAGGATATTTAGATGCAATAGCTCGTAATTTAGTGCGTAATTGCTCTCCTCTGGCTTGAACATTTTGTAAGATATTCTCCTTTTCGATCGTCTGTAATACCGCTAAAGCGGCGGCACAAACGAAGGGATTACCGCCAAAAGTACTGGCATGATTACCCGGTTCAAAAACGTCACAGGAAGCCTTACACATCATCGCACCAATGGGAATACCCCCGGCTAAACCTTTAGCGGAGGTGAAAATATCAGGCTCAACCCCTAAATTTTCATGCCCCCACATTTTACCAGTTCTACCCACCCCTGTTTGCACTTCATCAAACACTAAAAGGATACCCGTATCATCACAAATTTTGCGTAACCGTAGAAAATAGTCTAAATCACCGGGTACGACTCCGCCTTCTCCTTGTAGTGGCTCAATCATAATCGCCGCTACTCTTCGATCGCCCTCGTCAATGTTGGTAATAGCTTCTTCAATGGCGGTAATATCATTATAGGGAACATACTCGAAACCGGGTACAAGAGGCTGAAAGTGTTTTTGATACTTAGGTTGTCCTGTTGCGGTTATAGTGGCTAAAGTGCGCCCATGAAAACTAGATTTAGCGGTTAAGATGACGGGTTGCTCTAAAAACTCTAGCACGGTGTGAGCGTATTTACGCACCAATTTAATGGCAGCTTCGTTGGCTTCTGCTCCAGAATTACAGAAAAATACTTTATCAGCACAGGAATGTTCAACAATCCATTTTGCTAGTTGTCCTTGTTGCTCTGTATAGTAAAAGTTAGATATATGGTGTAACTGTTGAATTTGTTTGGTTACGGCTTCTACTAAGGCAGGATGAGCATGACCAAGAGTACAAGTCGCAATACCAGCTACAAAGTCGAGATATTCTTTTCCTTCGCTATCCCATAGTTTACAACCTTTACCCTTTTCGATCGTAATGGGAAAACGACCGTAGGTGTTCATTACATAAGTATTAAAGGTATCTCGATCGAAACCAGTACTGACGATGGGTTCTAATGTTGCTGTAGTCACAAATTTACTCCTAATTTTGTATCTAAAACATTGCTTTAGATTGACAATTATCTTTTATTCTGTCATATTCAATCCCTTTCGATGATGAATATAAAGAAATGCAGACAATTCAGTGGGAGAGGTGAAAAAGTATTTTGATGAGGGGGTAGGGAGTAAAGAATAGTTTAGTACTCGAATTCTTCCAATGATTTAACGCTAATTGCCAATATTAGTAACTGTTTTAAGAACGCTTATTCTATAAAGTTTATAGCTTTTATTTTCTGTTAATTTTGCATAGCTACTGTAGAAGAGCCATTTTTATTTAATTTTCTTACATAATTGTAACTCTACTTTTTAGCTTTTTGTCAAGGAGTAAAGAGATTGCTTCTTACCTCGCAATGACAAGAGGGTTCGATCGTTTATCTATAGTAGCCCGTAATTGTCCACAGGCGGCATCGGCTTCTAAACCACGAGAATAACGCACACTGACAGCGATGTTTTCCTGTTTTAACCGATTAACAAAATCGTTGACTCTTTCTTTCGATGGACGTTTATAGTCAACTTCGGAAATGGGATTATAAGGTATAAGATTAACATGAGTTTGAAAACCCCGCAAATGTTGGGCTAATTCTTTGGCATGATGAGGTAAATCATTAACTTCAGCTAGTAAAATATATTCAAACGTCACCCTTCTTCCCGTGACTTTGACGTATTCTCGACATTCTTTTAACAGTTGAGACAAGGGATAATGATGCGCACTAGGTATCAATTTTTCTCTTACTTCTTGATTGGATGCGTGAAGACTTACGGCAAAGGTTATTTGTAATTTATGTTGTGCTAATTCTAAAATTTTTTGAGATAATCCTACTGTGGATATTGTAATCGATCGTTGTCCGATGCCGATATTTTCATTAATAGACTTAACCGCTTTAATTACTTCAGGTAAATTTAATAAGGGTTCACCCATACCCATAAATACCACATTAGAAACCCTTTGTTCAAAGTCTTTTTGTACTGTCAAAATTTGATCAATAATTTCATGTGCTTTCAGATTACGGGTAAAACCTCCTTTTCCAGTGGCACAAAAATCACAACCCATAATGCAACCTACTTGAGAAGACACACACACTGTTAATCTTTTACTGGTAGGAATACCAACGGCTTCGATAATTAAACCATCGGCTAATTTTAATAAATATTTACGAGTTCCATCGGGAGCAGTACTATAATGATGTATGCTCGATCGACCTATGATATTATTTTCCTGAGTTTCTCGCCATTTTTTAGGAAAAACTGTCATATCCTCCCAAGAATCAGCACCTTTTTCATATAGCCATTGATAAAGCTGTTTTCCTCGATAAGAAGGTTGCCCTTGTTGTGTAATCCAATTTGTTAATTCAGGTAACGATTTTCCTAATAAAACTTCTTGACTTGCCATAGTTAGTGAATAGTGAATAATAAATAATGAATAATTGTTACTTATAGTAGTCGATCGATTATATCAGCAACGCCATCATTTTCCACATCAAGGGTGACAGTGGAAGCAATATCCTTCACCTGTTGTGGTGCGTCTCCCATAGCGACACTAAAACCTGCGTATTTTAACATAGTTAAATCATTAAAATTATCGCCGATCGCCATTACTTCTTCCCTAGAAAATCCTAACACTTTTTCTGTTAAATACTGCACCGCCATACCTTTATTTACTCCAGTATCAGTGGCTTCTAAATAGATAGGATTAGATTGAGTTAAGAAGATTTCTTCGTCATCATAAATATTTTTTAACTCCGTTAACATCGCAGAAATTAAATTAGAATCGAGACTTGAGGCTAAAATTTTGGTAGGATTATCTTTTAATAAATTGCTTAAATCTTCCACTAAATGGGCTGGAGTTCTCGATCGAGATACATAATATTCAGTATTTTTAGTAATATTTTCTACATATAATTTATCATCAAAATAAAGATGAATTTCTACATTATTATTTCTTTGTTTTTCTTTAAAATAAGTTAATAATTTTTGAGCAATATCTTTATGAACAGGTTTATGTAATAACATTTGTGAATCCTCTGGATTTTGTATCCAAGCCCCGTTATAAGCAATTATCGGTAAGTTTGCTTCTATTTCTTGATGAAAAATTAATGCTGAACTATACATTCTTCCCGTAGCTAATCCTACTTTTATCCCCCTACTTTTTACCCTTTCGATGGCACTTTTTACCCTAGGATTAACGTGATTAGATTTACCTGAAATTGTACCATCAATATCTAATATTAATACTTTTATATTATTCATTTTTTTATTTTAAAATTATTAGTTAATTAATTTGATGACAATTTTCCTTTTTCCCTCTTTCCTTTTTCCTACCTTCATCGATAATTTTATATTTAACTATAGTTCTCAAGAATTGCTATAATCTGTACAAAACCATTAAGAAATATTGCAAATGAGTAATCCCCTAAACGAAGCATTTATTTTTGGAAAAGCCTTTGCCGAAGTTGTCACCGAAAAGGTTGAAGACAGTTTAACAAATCTTTTGAGTGATATTGGTAAGTTTGACGCTGAAACTAGGGAAAGACTAAAGGAATTTGCCGAAGAAGTCAAAAAAAGGGCGGAGGCTACTAAACAAAATTCCTCTAATCCTAATACTACCATTACTGTGGAAGCCAACAGTTCGATCGATCTACAGGAATTATTAGACGAATTAAGGGCAGAAATTGCCCGTTTAAAGGCAGAATTGAATAATTATCGCCAAAAACAGTAACAATTAATTAGACTTCGACCACATTTATAATTTTACCACCGTAGAACAGGCATCTTGCCTGTATTTTTGAAGATGTCTATTAAATAATCAGTTCAAGATGATTTTTTGCGGATAAGTAACAAATAAAGGTTAAAATTCAGTGGGGAAATTTATTTACATAACCCCATTTAACCAATTAAATAGTTCGTTTTTATGAAAATTAGTAGATTTATTACGGTTAGTTGCTTATCCTTATTTTTAGGAGGATTAGCTTATCAGTCTTCTAGTTATGCCGAAAAATCAGAAAATCCTCTGTTGATTTCCCAAAACACTCAGCAAGATAAGACTGCAATCCTTGAAACAAAAGGAAAAGAATTTCTTAACCTCTTCTTTGAAGAAAAATTCCAGTCTGTTTATGATATGGCTTCCCCTCAACTTCAAGAAGAAATTTCGATCGAACTCATCAAAAGATTTTGGAATAATACCAGTACTAAAAATGGTAATTTTAAAGGGATTACAGAGTCAAAAGTATTTATTACTCCTGCTAGTGATTTAGCTGTTTTTAGGGTAGAGTTTGACAAAGTAACCGAAAATTGGATGGTTATTTTTAATGAACAACAGGAAATTATTGGTATCGATATTCCTACCGCCGATGATATAGATGATATTGCCACAGATTTTATTAATGACCTCAATAACGGTAATTATGCCACCGCCAGACTCCATCTCCATCCTTTCCTCAAAGAACAAATTTTCGGTGAACAATTAGAAGATAGATGGAATAGTTTTAAAAAAAATCTAGGTGATTTCAAAGAAATAAAAAACACTACTGTAAGGAGAGGTACTAGAAACGATGATACAGATGTAGTTTTGATGACCTTAGTGTTTGCTCAAGGGGAAGAAGAAATCTTGATTATTTTTAATCATTCTAAGAGTATCATAGGGGTAGATTTCATTCAATAATGAATAACGTTAAATATATATAGGTTGGTGAAATGTTAGAACAAGAATCCATATTAATCGAAGAAATTACCGCTAGGGAAATTTTAGATTCCCGTGGTAAACCCACCGTAGAAGCAGAAGTCCGTTTGAGTAGCGGTTCAGTGGGTATGGCACAAGTGCCTAGTGGTGCTTCCACTGGTAGTTTTGAAGCCCATGAATTACGAGATGAAGACCCGAAACGATACGGCGGTAAAGGTGTCTTAAAAGCCGTTGACAATATCCTCGATAAAATCGAACCTGCATTACTCGATCTCGATGCCTTTGATCAAGTAGGGGTTGATACCGCCATGATTAATCTTGATGGTTCACCTAATAAGAAGAATTTAGGTGCAAATGCCATTTTAGCCGTCTCTTTAGCCAACGCCAAAGCCGTAGCAGGAGAGTTAGGAATACCCCTTTATCGCTATTTAGGTGGTCCTTTAGCCAATGTGTTACCCGTACCCATGATGAATGTACTCAATGGTGGTTCTCATGCGGATAATAACGTGGACTTTCAGGAATTTATGATTATGCCTGTAGGGGCAGAAACTTTTTCTGAGGCACTGCGTTGGGGTGCAGAAATTTTTGCTTGTTTGAGCAAGGTTTTAAAGGACAAAAATCTCCTTTCTGGGGTAGGTGATGAAGGGGGATATGCTCCCAATTTAGGTTCAAATCAAGAGGCTTTAGACTTGCTTATTCAGGCGATCGAAACGGCAGGTTACAAAGCAGGTAGTGAAGTCGCTTTAGCTATGGATGTGGCGGCTAGTGAATTTTACAAAGATGGACAATATATCTACGATGGTTCGGCTCATTCTCCTGTAGAATTTATCAACTATATTGAGGAATTAGTCGGTAAATATCCCATTATTTCCATCGAAGACGCTTTACACGAAGACGATTGGGATAACTGGAAACTCCTCACGGATAAACTCGGTTCAAAAATTCAGTTAGTGGGTGATGATTTATTCGTTACTAACATGACTCGTTTGCAAAAAGGTATTGATTTAGGTATTGCTAATGCTATTTTAATCAAACTCAATCAAATTGGTACTTTAACGGAAACCATGCAAACCATTGAATTGGCAACCCGTAAAGGTTATCGTTCTGTTATTAGCCATCGATCGGGCGAAACCGAAGACACTACGATCGCTGATTTAGCCGTAGCCACTAGGGCGGGACAAATTAAAACAGGTTCACTCTGTCGTAGTGAAAGAGTAGCGAAATATAATCGTTTACTACGCATTGAACACGAACTCGGCGATCGATCGATTTATGCGCCTCAAGTCGGTTTAGGACCTCTTTAAAAGCAATGAGTAATGAGTAATGAGTAATGAGTAATGAGTAAAGCTGATAAAATTCTAGCAAAAATGAAACTCAATCCCCATGATTGGCGGATTGAAAACGTCAAAATCGTTGCCCAAACTTATGGTATAGAATGGAGACAAAAAGGTACTTCTCATGTGATTTTTGTTAGAAGTGACGGGAAAACATTACCTATACCTGCTCATCGTCCCATTAAACCAATTTATATTAAAAAATTCATCGATTTTGTGGAGAATTAAAGTTATGAATAATTTATTTTTATATCCTTTTGAAATAAAACCATTAACTGAAGACGAAGGCGGTGGTTATTTAATTTCTTTTCCTGATTTCAATGAATGTATTTCTGACGGTGAAACTCCAGAAGAAGCCATCAAAAATGGTTTTGACGCTTTACAAGAAACGATTAATGCTTTAAAAACGATGGGTTTTACCATTCCTCAACCTTTTAGTAGCAAGAAAAAGAATGAGACTCTTCTAAAGTAGTATTGTTAGAGAAACTCAATATTGTTATACATATATTCTGGTTCTAAACATTCCCAAATTAAGATTAAATTACTGATGATTTTACCTATTGACTGGCGTTGTTGACGAGTATAAATAATGCCACAATGTTTTATACCAGTGGACGCTAAACTCAAAACATCATCATCAAAAGTAAAAATAACTCGTTTTTCTGATAAGGAAAAAGCCAATTGTTGTTCATCTGATGCACCAATTAATCCTTTTTCAACGGATGTGGTTACATTAATTCCCCGCATTCTTAAGCCATTAGCAATAGCATTACTAACATTTTCATCAAGATGAAATTTGATCTTATTTGACATTTTCACTCTTTAATATTTTTTCAATTAAAGATGGTTTATTGCCTTGTAATTGTTGTGCAAAAGTTTCTCCTTCTTCTATTTGTTGTCTAATTTCTTCTCGATGATCATGATAATAACTTAAAGCTCCATAAACATCTGCTAAACTAATGCTAGGATGATGATAAATGATTTCGTCTGGAGACATTCCCATTCTTTCATGCCAAATTACAATGTCTTGAACTTTGATGCGGTGTCCAGCAATACGAGGTTTTCCACCACAAATACCGGGAGTAATTTCAACGTGTTTTGAACTAACTGAAATTGTCATAGTTGCTGATTAATGAGTATATTATTAACCATAGCATTTTTGATAGAAAAAAGACAATATTTCCTTCTTTTGCAAAGGCTTATGATTAATTTTTGCTTGAGAAATAAATCCCTAAGATAGCATTCCTATATGAATTGTCAGAATTTGATCCCCCCTAACCCCCCTTAAACAAAGGGGGAATTTATTTTCAATTTCTCACGAATGATTTAGGACTACTATATCCTTTAATTCCTCTTTCCTTTTAACTGAAATCCTCTTCAGGTTCGACTAATGATTTATACTCCTCCGCCGATAAAGTATCTTCTAATTCGTCATCGGGATCATCTAATCTTACCTTGATTAACCAACCTTCCCCATAGGGATCATCTGCGATCGATTCGGGAGATTCGATTAACATTTCATTTCGATCGATTACAGTTCCCGATACAGGAGAGTAAATTTCTGAAACGGCTTTCACAGACTCCACCGTACCAATATTATCCTCCACGCCGATGGCATCTCCCAATTCAGGTAATTCTAAAAAGACAATATCGCCTAATTCTTCAATAGCAAAACCAGTAATACCGATAGTGGCAATTTCTCCGTCTAAACGAACATACTCATGAGAATCAAGGTATCTTAAATCATCTGGATATTCTAAGCTCATATTTAACAACTTTTTTTATAGTTCCATTTCTAATTATTCATTATCGATGGAATATTGACAATAAAATATTAACAATTAATTAAGACATTATAAAAAATTTTTTTTGACGAGAATAGGTATTAAGTACTAGATTAAATTAGGAAAAATTAATTTTAAACTGATGAGCAAAATTATCAAGATTATGAAAATCACTATAGGCTTTTTGCATAATTTTTAACTGTGTTTTTGTTTGCTCACAATGAACAATATCATAAATTTTTTGCCACACTTGTTCAGGATTATCCCAATCAATAATTAACTTATCTAAACCGAATTTTAACAATTCCTTTGCCATCCATGTATCTTTATTTGTAACTGGAATATTTCCAGCCATCACAGATTCAGTAAAAACCCCTGATGTTCTTTCTTGATAGGCGATCGAATCATAGGGAATTAACATAATATCAGTTTTTGATAACCAAAATTCATAATCTTCACGGGGTAAATTATCCTCTGTCATTATCACCTTAACACCCTTGTCAACCATTCTCACATTAGCACTTTTCGCCGTTACCAAAGTAAATTTATCCGCCAGAGGGGTGACACATTCACTCATTTTTTTGATGATAGTCCAACCTTTTTCTTCCCTCGGAGGACCTGCCCACCAACAAATGATACGATCGTTATCATCGACTGATTTTGTCACGAAATCTGTATGCGGAATCGGCATCACTGTAAAAGGTTCATCAAAATATTTAGTCATAGAATTAGCTAACAATTCACTGTCACTAAATAAAGCAAAATGATTTTTTTTAACGCTATTTTTTAGTAATTTATTCAGTAATTTATAGAAAAACTTTGTTTTATGTTGATGAAAATTATGGCGATATAAAACCCAAATATATAAATCTTTTTTCGGTAAAAATAACACCGCTAACCATAAAGAAAATAATTGTAAATGAATAAATCTTTCAATAAAAATGATGTTCGATCGAGCCTTATCATCTAACTTTTGTTGCGATAACTTATCTTGAAAATACCTGAAGATCGATCGAGAAAAAATAATAATTTCCTTTAACTTATCAAAAATATTAAGCTCATTTTCCAACTTATTTCCCCTTAATACACCATACCAATTATCTGGTAAAATCGGTAAATTTTCTTCAGGAGAATAGATAACTTCATGATGCCAATTTAAAATTTTTGTAGCTTTATTAATAGAAACATGATAAGGGATAATATGACCTTCTCCTCCCATTAAATTAGGAATTACAGAAATAAATATTGGCTCATTTTTCATAGTTAATTATAATAAATAATAGAATATTAATAAGACTCATGCAATAATAACGGTATTCTGTCATTGCGACGTAAGAAACAATCTACGACATTCTGTCATTGCGAGGTACGAAGCAATCTACAGCATTCTGTCATTGCGAGGTAACGAAGCAATCTCCCTATTCACTATTTTTTCTTGTTTTGATCTATAATTTGTAACCAATATGAACGATAAAGCAACCGTAGTCGAAACCTATCAATTAAGTAAAATTTATCGTACAGGATTTTGGATGAATACCAAAGTTCCCTCCCTCAAAGATTGTACACTGAAAGTATATCAAGGAGAAACTTTTGGCTTATTAGGTCCCAACGGCGCAGGAAAAACCACCCTCCTCAAAACCCTCTTAGGCATAATTCGCCCCACTTCTGGCAAAGCCTTATTATTAGGGAAACCATTAGGAGATAAAACCATTAAGCAAAGAGTCGGTTATCTCCCCGAAAACGCCTATTATTATGATTTCTTGACAGCATGGGAATTTTTAGGATTTATCGCCGATGTGTTTCAAATTCCCAAATCTCAACAAAACCAAAAAATTATCCAACTATTAGATTTAGTCGGTTTAGCCAAAAATACCGCCAAGAAAAAGCAACTAAGACAATATTCCAAAGGGATGATGCAAAGAGTAGGTATGGCACAAGCCTTAATAAATGATCCAGAAATCGTCTTTTTTGACGAACCCATGTCTGGTTTAGACCCTATGGGACGTTATCAGGTTAGAGAAATTATACTATCTCTTAAAGAACAAGGCAAGACCATCTTTTTTAATTCCCATGTCTTGTCTGATGTGGAGAAAATATGCGATCGAATTGCCATTTTAGCACGAGGAGAGCTATTAAACATCGGTTCATTGGACGAAATTTTAGGCACAAAAGAAAGTTATCATGTAGTGATACAAGGAGGAGAAGAAGAGAAATTGCAGGAATGGTTAACCCACATCAAACGAGAAAATGACTTTATCAGTGGTGAATTAAGACAAAATAGTGACGGTTTTGTGAACTATTTACAAGGCACATCCGCTAAACTAATTAGTATGAATTTAAGTCGTGATTCCCTCGAAGAATATTTTATTCGTCAACTAGAAGAAAGAGGTATTACCGCTAGTCAATAAAAATTGCTAAGTTTTTTATTAATTCTTAATTGTTAATTCCTCAAGGATTAATTTGCTAAGATTGATACTGTTCGATCGAACAAATCGTTTTATGAATCAATAAAAGTTTTTCCTTAAAAACTAAAATATCGATTATATTAATTTATAACTGTTTCTATGGAGTGACATTAATGAATTTTAGCCATATCCAATTTTGTACCGATAAAAGTTCGATCGATCTAGTGCAATTACAAGAATTATACTACGTTACCACTTTTTGGGCTAAAAACCGCAATCTGGAGGATATTGCCATAGCCATAGAAAATAGTAATCCAGTGGTGACTGTATGGGATAACCAACGGTTAATTGGTTGTGCGAGAGCAACTTCTGACGGAGTTTTTCGTGCTACTATTTGGGATGTAGTGATTCATCCTGATTATCAAGGTTTTGGCTTAGGCAGTAAATTAGTAGAAACTCTCATTAGTCATCCTCACTTAAATAGAGTAGAGAGAATTTATTTGACAACAACTCACCAACAAAACTTTTACAAAAAAATTGGCTTTCAAGAAAACACCACTACCACTATGGTTTTATATAATCGTTATCCCACAAGCAATGATATTGTTAAAGAATGTCAAGGGGAAGAAGTAACTGCCACCGTGTAAAATTTTCTTCTCCATTGCTATTTAAAAGTAACTTTCCTCCCATAGTTTCTAATAATGACTCCCCTAACATAATTTTCATGCCACTGGAAAGTTGTGGGAGACTATTTAATTGTTTTAATTCTTCAATAGGAGATTGAGTTAAATCTATATCCTCACTAATACTCAGATGCTGACAAGGAAAATCTATGGTGATAATCGCCTGTTGTTTTTCTTTATCTTTGCCACAATGTAACTGAATTTCTCCCGTTTCACCATAATCTATTACTACCTCTAACAAAAATAGCAACGCATCGGTTAATCTTGCCCTGTCAACGGAGGCTATAATATCCTTATCCATGTCTCCTAATGTTAATTTCAAATTGCGATTAGCCGCTTGTAAAGTCATTACTTCTTGTATATCCGTTAATAATTCCCCTAGATTCACTTTTTGATACTCTAAACTCAGTTTTCCTACTTCTAACTTAGATACACTAATTAATCGATCGAGAATACCCATTAATTTTTTAGCATAATTATAGGCATCTTCGATAAACTCTCTTTCTTCCTCCTTACTTTCACATAAATCATTGATAATTAATTGATGTAACCCCATTAAACTACTCAAGGGTGATCGAATTTCATGGGCAATTCTACCTAAGAAACCTGCCTTGAAACGACTATTTTGCAGGGATTGTTGATAGGCAATTTTAGTATTTTTTAATTCAGTAGCAAGATGGTTTATATCGGTCATAAAATATTAGATTGAAACATTATGGATAATGAGCATTAAAAATTATCCTGATCAATTTTACACTCTCAACTCTTAATTCTAACTGAGTGAACGATAAAATGATGAAGATAAGAGGGGGAAGAGGGGGAAGAGGGGGAAGAG
>NZ_JBLZFY010000075.1:0-20537 GCF_050753365.1 Geminocystis sp. CENA526 | reverse complement strand
GGTAATAGAACAGCGTGGGTTAACAGCCGTTGGGCAGACGGTGTTGCGGTCTGTGGAGGATAATGGTATCGGGGCTGTAGAGAAATCGACAGCTAGAACCACCCAAAGAAGCAGAAAAACCAAGTAGCGATATTTGGAAGCCCACGCCTGTACCTTAGGTCAGCGTGGGAGTGTCACTACTTATAACAAGAAGGGTTCGATCAAATCGAAATGCTTGAGATTTTTCTCTTCCATTTTATCACTGTCTAGTTATTGTTAATCATTAACTTTTAGTCGATAATGGAAACATTAGTCATTAATCAGGAATACATAAAAGAACTTGTGTTACAAAAAATCAAGCAAGATTTAAAAAATGATTTAATCGCAGGATTATTAGTAGTTATTCCCTTAGCTACCACCATTTGGTTGAGTTATGTGATTGCCAATTGGGCGATTAAATTGTTAACTCAAATACCAAAACAGATTAATCCTTTTGATGGATTTGATCCCATTGTTACTAATTTATTGAATTTTTCCGTAGGATTAACTGTGCCGTTAGTGCTAATTTTAATTATTGGCTTAATGGCAAGAAATATTGTGGGTAGATGGTTATTGGATGTGGGAGAAAGAATCTTACAGGGGATACCCCTTGCCGGTACGATTTATAAAACTCTCAAGCAGATTTTGGAAACTTTATTCCAAGACTCTCAAACCAAATTTAGAAGGGTGGTGATGATAGAATATCCCCGTCAAGGGGTGTGGAGTGTGGGATTTGTGACAGGAAAAGTTAGTGATATGATTCAAGCTCATCATCATAAAACGATGTTAAGTGTTTTTATCCCTACTACTCCTAATCCTACTTCGGGTTGGTATGCTGTTGTACCCGAAGAAGAAGTCATTAATCTTTCTATTTCGATCGAAGATGCTTTTAAAGTACTTATTTCTGGAGGAATTGTATCTCCTAATACGAGTCAAAATAATTCAAAATCCCCTCTTTCTTTTGGGAATAATAACTCTATTCCCATTCCATCTTCTATCACAGAGTCACCTATTACGAGCGATTAAAGAGCATATTTTTGATTAATTAAAATATTCTGACAAAAAAATTTTACAAATTATGTACTTTCTGTTACAATTATTGTAAAGAAATCTAACAGAGAATCATTGGAAACTCCCTGCAAAGATTTCCTCAAGATTAAACGACAATAAACATTTACCGACATTCTTGTGTCGGTTTTTTATTGAAAAGCTAAGACTTAATATAATGCCCATAGCATAAAATGGACATAAAGATAATAAAATTTTTATTAAGACTAATTACAATATCAATTATTTTCCGTCAATTTTTTTCTTTTTAGGCTTAAAATACTTAATAAGTGAGTAGGCAAAATTAATTGTATGTTTACTTTATAAAAGGCAAAAGGCAACAATGATGTAGGTTATTTTAATTAATTTTAAAATTCATAATCTATTTTGTATAAGTACTTAAAAAGTTATTTCAATGTCCTAACTAAGAGAATTTTAAGGTTTACTATTTGTCTAAAAAAAATAATTTCGATCATATTTCAGTAAATTTTCTCCTAGTCTTAAAGTTGTGTGCCGATGTTAAGGAATTGAGATATTTAGTATTTTTAATTACAAAAAAATCGATCGAAATAGTTTAAAACTTGATGAGATAAATTGAGGAAAAAAAGATGAAAGTCTCCCAGTTTTTACGCCAATATGAGCAAGGAATCCGTGAATTTAATGGCATTAAGCTACAAGGTGCTGATTTAACTCAGTCTGTTTTGGTGGACTTAAATTTACAACAGGCAAAATTGATTGGGATAAACTTTAATCGTACTTTCCTCACTAAATCTAATTTTAGTGATAGTCAACTGAATTGGTCAGATTTTAGCTATGCTAAGTTAAGCGAAGCTATTTTTAACGATGCTGATTTGACTAAAAGTAATTTTATCGGTGCTTTTATGGTTCGATCGAAATTTATCGCCAGTCAATTAAGTGGTGCGAATCTCAGTCATGGCAATATGGGAAAAGCCGACTTAACCGAAGCGAATTTGTGTGGTGCGCTTCTCTATCGTATCAACTTAAGAGGTGCTACCATGATTAAAAGTAACCTTAATTGGAGTAATCTACAGGAAGCGAGATTAAGTGG
Organism: Geminocystis sp. CENA526; assembly: GCF_050753365.1. Classification (NCBI taxonomy): domain Bacteria; kingdom Bacillati; phylum Cyanobacteriota; class Cyanophyceae; order Chroococcales; family Geminocystaceae; genus Geminocystis; species Geminocystis sp. CENA526. The sequence continues at coordinate 18,403 of NZ_JBLZFY010000075.1, read as the reverse complement.
GGCAAATTTACGACAATGTTGCGCTTATCAAGCTAATTTTACTCGATCGTTTATGAAAGAAGTAAACTTAAGTGAAAGTAACCTATCGGATGCTAACTTATATGGTGCGAGATTAAGTGGTTCAAATTTACAAGGTGCAAATTTACAAGGCGCAAATTTGAGAGAAGCGAGATTATGTCGAGTTAACTTTAGTGGTGCAGATTTAAGAGGGGCAAATCTACAAGGTGCAGACTTAGAAATGGCTAATTTAACTGGTGCAATTTTAGACAAAACTAACTTATCCCAAGCTAATTTAAGCGGTGCAAATTTAGCCCATACTAATCTATATAACTCTTTTTTAGATAGAACTATTTTACCAGAAACTTTACAAAAGATTTTCTCCTTAGACTTGAATAATAAAAATGTTAATTACACTCCTTTTTATATTGGTTTAGAGGCAGGTTAAATTTTTCTTTATTTCTTTATTCGTTATGAGAAATTTCTTCTTTTTCTAATTCTAATTGTGCCTCTAATTCCTTCACTAAAAAGTAATTCAGAAAAGTACGAATTATCGCTATTAAACCTAATTTGATTAAACCGTCAAAACTAGGTGCTACCGTAGTAGCAAGAATATCAGCACCTAATTGAAACTCAAGGGCTATAACTAACCACATTCCAAATCTGAGACGGATTTTGTTAAAAGATTGCAAGGGATTGCGACGACGACTCATCACAAAAGCCAGTTGCAAGGTTTTGATGAAACCGATAATAACACAAAATACCGAAAATATCTCTAAGATAAATTTTGCGATCGTAACTAAAGATGTTAAAGATTGTTCAAAAATGTGCAGTAATTCCATTTAAGTAAGTGAGTAAAAATAATTGTCTATTTATTTTGGTAATATAGTGTTTATTTTGTCGAAAATTATGTCAAAAAAAAGTAGATTAATTAATTCATTTTTAGTTAAATTAAAGTGATTTCCGACATCTCTTAAGATGGAATTTAATGTTCCTATTTTTAAAGGATTATGTGCAGGTATCGTTAGATGATGTTCCCCTTTTTCTTTGGTACTTAAACGAATATGACTTCCCGTTTGATGACTAACTTTATATCCTAGTTGTTTGAGAGCTTTAATTAAGTCTGTACTTGATAAATCTCTGGGAATTTTCACGATGCAATTACCTCATCTTTAACAATATGTAAACGAATTATTTGAGGACGAATTTGTTCATCGATAAAATGACAATTAACAGCGTCTTTAATTTCTATTTTTAATTGTTCCAGAGTTTCAGCTTCCGTGAAAATTGATTCCCCTAATGCTTGAGCAGTATAACCACCTTCTATGGCTTCTTCGACTAAAAAAATAATTTCTTTGATAGGTTTCATAACATGATATTTTTTATTTACTAAATTATGATTAATAGTGATTGAATTGCCTATTTATTATTCTCTTTTACAACCTAAATATATAATTAATTTCCCTTACCTACCTATCCCCCCTTAATTAAGATACCGATAAATGCAAACATTCCTACTACTATTAAGGCGATCGAAACCACAAAACTAAGGGATATACGAGAAGTATAAATAAAATCACCTCGATCGATCCGTTTTAAATCCTGACGATGACTTAAACTCGCCATTAATAAAGCTAAAGTACCAATGATAATAAAAGATAATCCCAAAAAACGAGATAGGGGAAAAGAATCAACTTCTGTCTCAAAAGCCTGATGAATAGCCACTAAAATTCGATCGATTCCAAAACCAAAGCTAATTAAAGAAAGACAAGTGCGAATCCAAGCCATTAAAGTGCGCTCCGCCGCCGCACGATTACGTTCTTTTGCTAATTCATTATTAAGATTATAGGATGATGAACTCATGATCAATCTTTTGTCATTTACACAATTTGTCAATAAAAATTTTGGCAAAAAAGGAAGACCTCAGATAATGGTAAACTAAGGGAGATAATCTTAACATATATTCATAATGGCTAGAATTAACGATAATTACTTAAAGTTAAAAGCAGGTTACTTATTCCCCGAAATCGCAAGACGAGTTAATACTTTTGCCCAAGAAAACCCTAACGCTAATATTATCAGATTAGGCATCGGTGACGTTACCGAACCTTTACCTCAAGCCTGTCAAGATGCCATGATTAAAGCTATTGCTGACATGGGCGATCGAACTACCTTTAAAGGATATGGACCCGAACAAGGTTATAATTGGTTAAGAGAGGATATTGCTAAACACGATTTTCAAAGTAGAGGGTGTGATATATCCGCCGATGAAATCTTCATCTCCGATGGTTCTAAGTGCGATACAGGCAACATTCTCGATATTTTTGGCAAAAACAACAAAATCGCCGTAACAGACCCCGTATATCCCGTTTATGTGGATACTAACGTCATGGCAGGACACACAGGAGAAGCTAACGAAAAGGGAGAGTATGAAGGTTTAGTGTATCTTCCCATCAATGCTGAAAATAATTTTACCGCAGAATTGCCCTCCGAACCCGTTGATTTGATTTATCTTTGTTTTCCTAACAACCCCACGGGTGCAGTCGCCACTAAAGAATATTTACAATCTTGGGTAGAATACGCTAAAAAACACGATGCGATTATTCTCTTTGATGCTGCTTATGAAGCCTTTATCACCGATCCTAGTTTACCCCATTCTATCTATGAAATTGAAGGGGCTAAAGACTGTTCGATCGAATTTCGCTCTTTTTCCAAAAATGCAGGGTTTACAGGTACTCGTTGCGCCTTGACCGTAGTACCAAAAAATTTGACAGGAAAAGCCAGTGACGGTTCAAATGTCGAAATCTGGAAACTGTGGAATCGCCGTCAATCCACGAAGTTTAATGGAGTTTCTTATATTGTACAAAGAGGCGCTCAAGCCGTATATTCCGAAGCAGGAAAAGCACAAACTGCGCAATTAGTCAATTTTTATTTAGAAAACGCCAAAATCATCAGAGAGGAATTAACCAAGGCTGGATTAACCGTTTACGGCGGAGTCAATGCGCCTTATGTATGGGTAAAAACCCCCGATGGTTTATCAAGTTGGGATTTCTTCGATAAATTACTACATAATGTTAACGTAGTTGGTACACCCGGTTCTGGTTTTGGTGCGGCAGGAGAAGGTTATTTTCGTCTAAGTGCGTTTAATAGTCGTGAAAACGTCATTGAAGCCATGAGACGCATTACTACTACCATGAATTTTTCTTAATAAGATAGCTATATCGCAATCGTAAGAAATTGAAAATTAAGTTCCTCCTTTGTTTAAGCATAACCTGAGTTCGACATAAAATTTTAGGTGATGTAAAGGTATCGGAAAGGGTGTTAGGTATTAGGTTAAAGAATTGATTAAAAATATATCTTAATTGATTTTTTTGTTTTCAATTCTTGGATTAAATAACATAATCTGCTAAAAATTAAACCTGCTACCTGCTACCTGATACCTGATACCTCTTCCCTACCTTCATCAAAAGACTTTTTCAGCACCTCCTAACTAATCTTATTTTTTAAGTTAGCAATAGCGACTTTGATTTGCTCAAAACCAGTGCCACCATAGCTATTACGAGCTGATACCACCTGTTTAGGTGCGATCGAACTATAAATGTCAGCTTCAAAGGCAGGATGCAAAGCCTTCCATTCTTCGAGGGTTAAATCCTTAAGTAATTTTCCTGCGGATAGACTGGTTTTAACTACTTTACCCACTAAATTATAGGCTTCTCGGAAAGGTACACCTTTAGATGCTAAATAATCAGCTACATCGGTGGCATTAGAGAAATCTTCGTTAACGGCTTCCTCTAGGCGACTGGTACGAAATTCTAAGCCTTCGGAGAGTAAAATTGTCATGGCAGTAAGGCAACCTTTGACGGTGTTAACAGCATCGAAAATCGCTTCTTTGTCTTCCTGTAAGTCTTTGTTGTAGGCAAGGGGTAAACCTTTCATGATGGTTAACAAGCCTTGTAAATGTCCAAAAACTCGCCCTGTTTTGCCTCGCACTAATTCAGGTATATCAGGGTTTTTCTTTTGAGGCATGATACTTGATCCTGTAGAACAATTGTCTTTTAAAGTAATAAAGCTAAATTCTTGGGATGCCCACAAAATCATTTCTTCACTGATACGGCTTAGGTGTACCATAATCAGACTAGAGGCGCATAAAAATTCGATGGCAAAATCTCGATCGCTGACACCATCTAGGCTATTCTCATAGACACTGGCAAATCCTAACTCTTGAGCGCTGAAATGTCGATCGATAGGAAAAGTAGTACCCGCTAAAGCACCACAACCGAGGGGAGAGATATTGGTTCGATCGTATATTTGTCCTAGTCTTTCCCAGTCTCTTTGTGCCATTTGACAGTATGCCATAAGATGGTGTGCCAAACTAATCGGTTGCGCCCGTTGTAGGTGAGTATAACCGGGTATGAGGGTTTCAATATGGTTTTCAGCGTGGTTTAATAACGCTTTCTGCCAATCTCTCAATAATCCTCTAATTTGCTCGATTTGATCTCGTAAATATAGACGAATATCTGTACCAACTTGATCATTTCTCGATCGAGCGGTGTGTAATTTCTTGCCTACATCTCCGACAATTTCCGTTAAGCGTCTTTCTACTGCAAAGTGTACATCTTCTTGATCAACTCCGGGGTTAAAATTGCCGTCTCGATATTCTTGACGAATTTGCGCTAAACCATCGATTAAAGTTTGAGCTTCTTCTTGGGTAATAATTCCCGTATGACCGAGCATTTTAGCATGAGCAGCCGATCCAGTGAGATCATATTCAATTAATTCAATATCAAAGCCGATACTAGCGTTAAAAACGGCAATAACGGGATGTAAGGAGGTTTCAAATCGATCGCTCCAAGTTTGTTTCTTTTGTGTTGTCACGATAGTTTATAGTTATTAATTACAATAAATATTTTTCAGATAAGATGACTAATTAATAGTCTTATTTGCTACATTTACAATAAAACAAGATAAATCCATTAGAATTTAGCCACCGTAAAACAGGCATCTTACCAGTGCCATCGTAAAACAGGTATCTTACCTGTGTTTTTGAAATGTCCATTAGACTCATATTTAGTAAAATCAGGTCAAAAGCCCTTACTACAAGCCAATTAAAAATTTTTTCTGGAGAATTCTATTAGACTTGTGGAAAGAATTTAAAAGCGAGTAAAATTAGCAAAAGTATAACCAAAAAAGACACCTATCAATAAAGCCCAAATTTGTCCAGTTTCCACAAAATTCTTCCAAGCATCAGTCATTTGACCAATAATATCAGGGTCTTCGATCATTTGTGCAAAAAATAAACCATTACTGATAATGTCATTAATAGATAAGTCCATAGCAAAAATAGTTAATAATTTTAGGTTAAGTTAATTCATTCACCTTTGATTATAAGCACAACGATCGAGTAAGGGAATAAAAAAATATTCATCAAGAATAGAAACCAGTGATAAAAAATAATTCGATCGCACCCATGTTGGGTTAATAGCTGACTAATTACTTGACTGTGATCACTAATCTGATAAAACTTTACAATAAATAAAGTAACTCCCATATTTTAAAATTAAATTTATAATGTCGATCGAACCTAATACACTAATTACACCAGAAATATTCAAACCTGCCCGTTATTTAGGTAACGAATTAGGGGCAAAACATAAAGACTTCGATACCGCAAAAGTTAGATGGGTATTGACTTATCCCGAAATTTATGAGGTAGGAGCGTCTAATTTGGGGCATATTATCCTCTACAATATCATTAACGCTCAACCGAGCCAAATGTGCGATCGAGCCTACTTACCTGCGCCCGATTTAGCAGTGAAGATGAGGGAGACGAATACCCCTTTATTTGCCCTTGAAACGAAAAAAGACGTTAAAGAATACGATATTTTAGGGTTTAGCTTGAGTTATGAATTGGGAGCGACTAATATCTTAGAAATGCTCAGTTTAGCTCACATTCCCTTGACTTGGCAAGAAAGAAAAGATACCGATTACCCCTTGATATTTGCAGGAGGACAAACTGCAACCTCAAATCCTGAGCCTTATGCGGACTTTTTCGACTTCGTGGCATTGGGTGACGGAGAAGAATTATTGCCCGAAATTGGCTTAGTTATCGAAGAAGGCAAACGAGACGGTTTAACTAGAACAGAATTACTATTAGATTTAGCTCAAGTGCCGGGGGTATATGTGCCTCAATTCTATGATATGCAAGAGGATGGAAGTGTTAAGCCTAATCGCCCTGATGTGCCTGAAAGGATTTTGCGACGGGTTGCCACGCCTATACCTGCTTATTCTATCGGATTAGTGCCTTATGTGCAAACAGTGCACGATCGACTCACCATCGAGATTAGAAGGGGTTGCACGAGGGGATGTCGTTTTTGTCAACCGGGGATGTTAACTCGCCCTGCCAGAGATGTTGAGCCAGAAGAAGTGGTAAATAGCATCGTTGAGGGGATGAAACAGACAGGATTTAACGAATTTAGTTTATTATCTCTTAGTTGCTCTGATTATCTCTCTTTACCTGCCGTTGGCATCGAAATAAAAAATCGTCTCCATGACGAAAATATCTCCCTTGCGCTTCCTTCTCAAAGAGTCGATCGATTTGACGAAAACATTGCTAATATTATCGGAGGCACTCGTAAAGGCGGATTAACCTTCGCCCCCGAAGCAGGTACGCAACGAATGCGTGATATAGTCAACAAAGGCTTAACTAATGAGGAATTATTGCGCGGTATCCAAACAGCAGTAAGAGAGGGTTGGAATCAAGTTAAACTCTACTTTATGATAGGCTTACCCGGAGAAACCGATGAGGATGTTATCGGAATTGTGGAAACTATCAAATGGTTGCGTCAAGAATGCCGTCACCTCAGCAATAGAAGGCTTGATTTTAATGTCACTATCTCGAATTTTACTCCTAAACCCCATACTCCTTTCCAATGGCATTCCGTTTCGACTTCCGAATTTATGCGTAAACGAAACATCCTCAAAGATGAATTTTACGGCATGAGGGGAGTTAAAGTTAATTATACCGATGTGCGCATCTCGGCGATCGAAGATTTTGTCGGGCGAGGTGACAGAAGACTTGCCCCTGTAGTTAAACGGGCGTGGGAATTGGGTGCAGGGATGGATTCATGGTGGGAAAACATCGACAAGGCTTATAAAGCGTGGCAAACCGCCATTGATGAAGCAGGATTAACTTGGAAATATCGACTGGTGGAAGAAGGCGAATGGAATCTATTCGAGAATGTAGAATTAAGAATGCAGAATGCAGAATTACAAAATTCAATCCCGACAATGGATTATAAATTATTAGCTAATATGCCCTTGCCGTGGGATCATTTAGATACAGGTATCGATAAACAATGGTTAGTAGAAGACTTAGAAAGGGCATTACAAGAAGCAACTGTGCCTGATTGTGCCTTTGATGGTTGCAGTAGTTGCGGTGTTTGTAGCCCTGATTTTGGGCATAATATCGTAGTCACTCCTCCCCCCATTCCTGATTACTTGGGGGATTTTAAGCCTAATCAAGAGAAAGCCCAAAAAATTCGTGTTTGGTTTGGTAAACAGGGAGATATGGCGTTAGTCAGTCATCTTGATTTAGTGCGTTTGTTCGATCGAGTTATCAGACGGGCAGGGATACCTATATCATATACAGGGGGATTCCATCCGGGACCGAAAATTTCGATCGCCCTTGCCTTATCATTAGGGATGACGAGTAACGGGGAAATTGTGGATTTTGACAATCATACTCGGATGGATATTGATGAGTTTACCGAAAAATTGAAGGCTAATTTGCCCCCCGAAATCCCCATTTTTAAAGTGGAAGAATTGCCCGTTAAATCTCCGAAAGCCACCCAAATTTTAGATACGGCTGAATATATTATTACGATTTCTACTGATAATAAATATGGTCTATCTCAATGGCAAAATTGGCTTAATGATCTCGAAAAATCTTCAGAAATTATGATGCAAAAAACTCAAAAAAATGGTAAGAAAAAAATGGTTAATATCAGAGAAAACCTAGAAAAAATCTCTTTAATAGATAACAATTTTGAGGAATCAGATACAGTTAAAATTAATTATGTAGGTAGTGCTAAAAACGATGGTAGTTTATTAACTCCTGATCATGTTTGCTTTATGTTAGAAGAAGTTAGTCAAGAAAAAATTAGTCTTATTAAAGCCCATCGAGAAACCATAATTTTAGCTGATCATATCACTCAATAAAAGTTTGTATAGGTTGAATAATATTTAACTTTTACGGGCTTCTCCTCTTTTTTTTATCTATAGCGATTGGTGGGTAATCCCCACCTTCCATTAATAATAACCTCAATTAATTGCTTTATTTATATCTTCTAAAGATAAATCTAACACCTCAGCAATTTGTTCATTGCTTAACCCTAAATTCTTTAATTTTTTAATGGTGTTAATGCTAACTTTTGACTCAAAATCTTCTTGATTATTACGACTATTTCTCTTAAAATCTAAATCTTTATCCTCATTTGTAGCGATATTTGAACAAAGATTAATATTTCTAACTTTTACTTTATTTCCTACTATTGGTGATTCGATATTTGCTAAACCTAATCTTTCAATAGTTGCCTTAAAATTAGACTTATTTATCTCTTCTCCTAATGCAGAAAGAATTTTCCATAACATAGCTTCTCCTATTCCCTAATATTTAAGGGAGTTGAACTCTAACCAAGAAAAAGCCCAAAAATTGCGCTTATGGTTTGGTAAATTGGGGGATATGGCTTTAGTTAGCTCGACTTAGTGCGTTTGTTCGATCGAGTTATCAGCTAAAATAAATTAGGTTTTTTTATAAAATTTATAGCGTGGGTCTTCTCCTCAGATTAAGATAAAATTAGCAATAATTAATAATGGTTGATCTGTAAATGTCAGAATTTGAAAAATATATTCTTTAAAAAGTCAACAAGAACCCGATATACTTTAGAAAAAAGCTATTTAAGACTAAGAAGAGAACTAATAGGTGGTTCAATTCTTTTAGGAGTAGTATTTATCACTGGCACTCTCTGGTTTTGGTTAGTGGAAAAATGGTCATTGATCGATTCCGCTTATATGACAACGATTACTTTATCCACCGTAGGTTTTGGAGAAGTAAATCCCCTTGACGATCGATCCCGATTATTTACGATGGTGTTAATATTAATGGGGATTATCGTCATCGGTTATTTGGTAAACCGAATTACTGAGGCGTTTTTACAGGGCTATTTTCGAGAGAGTATTCGCTTAAGACAAAAAAGAAACGTGATTGACAAATTAAAAAATCATTATATACTATGCGGTTTTGGACGCACGGGGGGGAATGTAGCGAGGGAATTTGCCGCCGAAAATATTGCTTTTATTATTCTTGACTCAGATGCAGATGAAATAGAAAAAGCTCAACAACAGGGATATTTAACCCTTCAAGGAGATGCTACCTTAGATGAATATTTGTTATTAGCCAAAATCGAAGATGCTATTTGTATTGTAGCCGCTCTCAGTTCCGATGCTGATAATCTTTATACCGTCATGTCAGCAAAAGCCCTTAATCCCAAAATTCGTGCGATCGCCAGAGGCAGTACAGAAGAAGCTGTTAAGAAATTAGAACGTGCAGGAGCAGATGCAGTTGTTTCTCCCTACATTACAGGGGGGAAAAGATTAGCCGCCGCCGCCCTACGCCCTCAAATTATGGATTTTGTGGACGGAATTTTAAGCGGTGGGGAAAGGGCTTTTTATTTAGAAGAATGTTTATTAGACGAAAATCATTGCCCTTGTATTGGTCAAAGTTTAGCGCAAACTCAGTTAAGAGCAAAATCTGGAGCTTTAGTGGTAGCCATTCGCCGTCATAATGGTACATTAATACCAGGACCTACGGGAGATAGTATCTTAGAAGTTGGAGACTCTTTGATTTGTATGGGTACAGCCGAACAATTAAGAGCTTTGAATAATATTTTAGGTCCCATTAATAGATAAAATCAGGAAGATTGGAAGATTAGATGCGTCCTAGTTTATAGCGTGAACTACCTACACGAACCTAACGGTATAGCGTCGGCTTCATCATTGAGTTAAAGTAATTGTAATGATTAAAAATTTTAAATATTCCTTTACTTTACTCCTAATATTATTGTATGCTATGATTTATAGATTGTTTTCTATGGTTAAAAGCATAAACATTGTACAAAATCTATATCTATTAAGAATAAATAATGATTGTATTAGAAAGTTTTATTTTGCTGACAATCCTCTGTGGATTTTTTGGCATTCTTTTTAAAGAAAATTTGTTGATGAAAACAATCTCTATGGACATTATGAGTACGGGTATTATTGCCTATTATGTACTTATTGCCTCCAGAGATGGATTCTTTTCTCCTATTATCACGGAAAAAATCGTTAGCTATGCTGACCCCGTGCCACAAGCTGTAATCTTAACGGCGATCGTTATCGGTTTTTCTACTCAAGCCTTGATGCTAGTAGCCCTAATAAAATTAGCAAAAAATAATCCTACCTTAGAAACAAAAGAAATTGAAAAAAATAATAGTTAATGACTAATTTAATCATTGCTTGGATTCTCTTACCTTTTATTTTAGGTTTTATTGTTTATCTACTACCTAAATTTAATAAATATTTAGCCTTCTTTGGCTCATTAACTTCTTTGGCTTTTAGTCTAAAAGTTTTTTCAGATAATGACTCCTTTAGTCTTCAATTATTAGATAATTTTGCTGTCAGTTTAACTGTCGATAATTTAAGTAGTTATTTTATTTTAACTAATGCTTTAGTTTCGATCGCAGTTATAATATATTGTTGGCAGAAGGAAAAAAATTCCTTTTTTTATGGACAAATTCTTTTTTTACATGGCAGTCTCAATTCTGCATTTATTACCACAGATTTTATTAGTTTATATGTTGCCTTAGAAATTGTCGGCATAGTAGCTTTTCTGTTAATTGCTTATCCTCGCACGGATAAATCAATTTGGGTAGCTTTTCGTTATTTATTTGTTAGTAGTATTGTTTTATTATTTTATTTAGCAGGAGCAGTTTTAGTTTATAAAGCCAATCATTCTTTTAGTTTTGAAGGTTTAATTAATGCCCCAGCAGAAGCATTAGTTTTGATTGTATTAGGATTATTTGTCAAAGGAGGTGTTTTTTTGTCGGGGTTATGGTTGCCTTTAACTCATTCAGAAGCACAAACTCCAGTATCCGCATTACTGTCAGGTATTGTGGTAAAAGCTAGTGTTTTACCCTTAATTCGCTGTGCTAATCTGAGCGAAGATATTGATTTTATTATCAGGGTTTTTGCAGTAGCAACGGCATTTTTAGGGGTATTTTATGCTTTATTTGAAAAAGATATTAAACGAATGTTTGCCTTTTCTACTATCTCTCAAATGGGGTTTATTTTAGCTTCTCCTTCTGTGGGAGGATTTTATGCTTTAACCCATGGATTGGCAAAATGTACTCTGTTTTTATGTGCGGGTAATTTGCCTACCCGAAATTTAGATGAATTAAAAAATAAACCTATCAATACTAATCTTTGGATTTTTCTCTCTTTAGCTTCTTTATCAGCGATTGGTTTTCCTTTTTTCTCTAGTTTTGAAGCAAAGGCGTTAACCTACGAAAATCTTTTACCTTGGCAAGTTATTCCTATGAATATTATTGCCGTTGGTACTGGTATTTACTTTATTCAGTTAATATTATTACCCTATCAAAAAAATGTACAAGAAAAATCCCATTCTTATTTAGAATTAGCTGTAACAATTTTAATTGTTGGTATTCTCGGTGCTAATATAATTTATTTTTCAGCTTATAGTTTTATTAACATTCTTAAGGCTTTAATCACCTTTGCTATTAGTTGTTTATTTTATGCTTTTATCTTTCGTAAAAATACTATTCAAATTCCCCGTATTTTAGAAAAATTTGACCATTTAGTAGGTTTTATGACTATAATTTCTGTTTTATTGTATGGAATTTTATTAACAATTAATAGTCCACTATTATAATAATAAAGAATTGACAATAAGAGACAGGTGGATAGGTAGAATTAACTACCATTTACTTCTTAATTCTTAATTCTTAACTCTTAATTCTTAATTCTTAATTTTTTATGATTTTATCGCTAATTTTACGGTTAACAATTTGGTTTTTACTCACTTCAGATTTAAGTCTGATTAATATTATTATAGGGGTTTCGATCGCACTTTTGTTACCACAAACCAAACCTGAAAAAGAATCACTCAGACAATGGATACAGATATTAGGACATCTCTTAATGGCTATTCCTCAAGCCTATAAGGAAGCAGTAGAAATCATGATTTTTCCCCATGCTTACGAGGGATTAACATTACAAAAAATAGAGCAAAAACGATCGAGATATTTAATCTTTTTAGACATATTTTTAATTACGTTTACGCCTAAAACGATTGTATTAAAATATAACAAAAAAGGATGGTTTACTATTCATAGAATTTTAAGGAAAAAAACACCATGAATATCATTTTAATTATCATGATTTTAACGTTATTAATTCCCATTTATGAAACGTGGCATAATGAGGATGTTTGGCAGAAAATGTTAGCTTTTGCCAGTATTTCTTGTAAAACTGCTATTGTGACTTTATTTATTTCTATTTTACGAGATGATTGGATGATTAGTATTGTAGGAGTAATTATTTTAACCGTTGGCAACGCAGGATTAATGTTACTGGCACAAGTGCTTAAACGTATGCGAACATTAGCTAACCTTAAAAATACTGATAATCTTATCAAACATTAATTTATAGCGTTTTTCATAGTTACAAGGTACAAAAACAAAGTTAAAGTTTACCTGATTAAAGACTTTAAGTGTATCTTATAAGGATAAGTGAGTAGGCAAAATTAATTGTATGTTTACTTTATGAAAGGCAAAAAGCAACAAAGATGTAGGTTATTTTAATTAATTTTAAAATTCACAATCTATTTTGCATGAGTACTTAGAAATTCCTATAGTATAATTCTTAATTCTTAATTCTTAATTCTTATATGGCTTATTTCTTTCTAATTTTTGGTTTAATTTTATGGACTTGGGGTACAACTTATTTACTCAGTAAACGTTCTCCGTTATATAAACTTCATTGTCTTTCTGTATCCGATACTCTGGGGTCAATGGCGATTGTGGTAGGATTATTATGGAAAATTCCTAGTGAATCACCATTATTAATTTTAGCGATAATTTCTCTTGCTCTTTGGAATACTATGTTAGGTTATGTTTTAGCATATTGTTCTAGTGATTATCAACAAGATGAAAATTTTGAAAAAGAGTAAATTTTTAACTATTAATATTTATGAATAATCCTGATTTAATTATTTATATTGTTGTCGCTTTATTGCCGTTATCGGCTTTTTTATTAGTTGTTCAAGTCAATCCCTATGATGCCTTAGTGGTTCGGGGTACTATGGGCGCTATTGCGGCTCTAGTATATGCTATTCTAGGGGCGGGAGATGTGGCTTTAACGGAGGCTTTAATGGGTACACTCCTCGCAGTTTCATTATATGTTATTGCGGTTCGATCGTCCCTCGTCATGCGTTTAGGTGTCTTAAAAGAGGACTTATCTAACCTAAATAATGGGGAGACAGAAAATGTATTTTTATCTTTAATAGATGAGTTTAAGAGTGCTATAAGTAAATATTATTTACGATTAGATGTGATTAAATATAAGGATAAAAAAAGTTTAGAAAAAGCCTTAGAAAATCAAGAAGTTCATGGTATTTTTTTTGTTGATAAATTAGATAAAATAACAGAAAATAATATTTATAAAACCATTATTCGTATCGAAAGACTATATGAAATTTTAAAGGAAAATTCCTCAAAAATTAACCATAGTTTAACTTATCAATCTTTTGTAAATAATAATAGTAATCACTGATGAAATTTGTTTATTTGTTTTTAGGAATAGCGCTATCTTTGAAAATATTACTTATTCCTAATCCTATGTTAGAGATAGGGGATATTTCGATCGTGGAAACCGTAGTAGCAGATACTGGTGTAACTAATGCGGTGTCGGGTATTATTTTTCGGAATCGTCTTTATGATACCATTGGGGAAGTGGTGGTATTTACGATCGCAATTTTAGGGGTGCAGTATCTTTTTGGCGATGAAACTCCCTCCAATAAAGTATATCGTTTTACCGATGAGCCTTCGATCGTACTTGCCCGTTTAGCGGCGATTATTGCGGCTTTAGTGGGCATCGAATTAGCGATAAGAGGACATTTATCTCCGGGGGGAGGATTTGCCGCAGGGGTAGCTGGAGGTACAGCTATTGGCTTGATAGTGATTACTTCTTCGATTCAATTAATGGAGAAAACCTATAAAGATTATAATGCTTCTAAATGGGAAAAAATTATCGTTATTGTTTTTATTATGTTAGCAGGAATAACATTAATGGGTATTGAGTTACCTCAAGGAAATTTAGGCTCGTTACTCAGTGGTGGCATGATTCCCATATTAAATATCCTAGTTGCTGCAAAAGTAGCATTAGGCTCATGGGCTGTTATTCTATTATTTATTCGCTATCGTGGATTATTGTAAATTAGGAAGGGAACATTCGATCGAGGAAAATAGTCAAATTAAGTGCAACTATTGTTAAATCAGCATAGAATATATTATGGTTTCCTCAATTTCTCTATCTTGGTCTAATTTGTCTATCCCGTTTACACAACAAAAAGTGAAAGTTGAACAATTATCCAATACTGATTTAATTTTGCGTTGTCAGGAAGGCAATCAACCTGATAGGGTTGCCTTTGAAGAATTATTGCGCCGTCATCAGGCTTATGTGGATAAGATTTTATATAATTTAGCCCCCGATTGGCAAGACAGAGGTGATATTGCCCAAGAAGTTTGGATTAGAGTTTATAAAAAAATTAAAAGTTTACAAGAACCAAGTAAGTTTAAAGGATGGTTAAGTCGTATTGCTACTAATTTGTTTTATGATCAATTAAGAAAACGAAAACGCCATGCTACCCCTTTATCTTTGGATGCTTCCATCAATGTGGAAGATGATGAGTTAAAATGGGAGGTTGCTTCAGATTTACCATCCCCTGAAGATAATTTGACTACCGCAGAATTTTACGATCAATTGAGACAAGCCATCGCCGATTTACCTGATACTTTTCGCACCACGATCGTTTTACGAGAGATACAGGGCTTAAGTTATGAGGAGATTGCCGACATTACTCAAGTGTCTCTAGGTACGGTAAAATCAAGAATAGCAAGAGCAAGAAATAGACTGCAATTATTATTAAAACCTTACTTAGAAAATAATCAATAATTTATTTTGTAATTTTTATTAATCAAGGAGAAAAAAATATTATGAGTAACCATTCTTACCCCCCCGACAAATGTACCTTTGAATTGTTAAGTGCCTATTTAGATGGCGAGGTGACGGCACAACAACGACAAGAAGTGCAAGAATTATTAGCGAATGATCCTGAAATTCAAGGTTTATATCAAAGACTTTTATTTTTACGTCAAGAATTTAATCATTTACCTACCCCTCCTTCAACCTGTAGTGCTAAACAGTTGTCTAATGCGGTGTTTGCCAGTATCGATCGAGAACAAAAACAACGTAAAATGATTTTATGGGGGGGAGGTGCGATCGTCGCCGTTATTTTAGCTAGTGTGGGTGGTATTTTTAGCCCCAATAGAGCGCCTTTACTGCAAATGGCACAACAAAATAACTCTACTGGCGATGATGAGGCTTTAGTTATTGCCTTAAACGAACCTTTAATAGACATTACTCCCCAAGAATCTTTAATGATACCCTTAGATCAATCTTTATTAGATTTACCCCGTAATTAGAAATTGCTTAAAAAGTTTTTGGTTGAAATTCAGGTGTATTGACAATACCCATTGCTTCACCTTTTTGTTTTAAGACAAATAAACCTTGATTAGTGGCATATATATCTGCCCTCCCTTCGATTTCGATTCCAGCTACTGCACCATATAAGCGTTTTTGCTCATATTCAGGGAAAAATTGACGAAATCTTTTTAAATCAACAATTAAATCCTTGACATCTTCTACTCCTAAACTGCTTTTGACTTCTACTACTAAAACTGAATCTTGATTAGTAACTAAGACATCAATTTCTAAAGTATCACCATTAACTCGTTTTCTTACCCTTTGGCTGACTTGGTGAACATCAATACCCCTATCCAAAAAGATAGTTTCACAGGAAGGAGCAACTATGTTTTCCACAAAACGTCCCCATTTTCCTCCTAAAGAGCTAATTTGTTTATTGACAGCGCTAATTTGTTTATTAACTGTACTAATTTGCTGATTAACTGTACTAATTTCTTGGTTAACTTGATTAATTTGCTGATTAACATTACTAATTTCTTGGCTAACAGCACTAATTTGTTGATTCACTTCTTGACTTAATTGTTGAAATTTAAGATCGCTTTCCCGAAAGAGGTGATTGGTTTCTTGAAAACGACGATCAGTTTCTAAAGTCATTTGCTGGAAACGACGATCAGTTTCTTGACGATTACGTTCAAATTCTTGACGACTGCGTTCAGCCGCAATAGATTGCTCTTTGATAATACGTTCTGTTTCCTTTTGAGATTGAGCTAATTCAGCTAATATTCTCCAAACATCATCTGCTGTGGTTGCCATAATTCCCTTTGATCAATTATTTATTTCTCATTATATGTTAACAAAAAATATTTAAACATTACTTGATTTTTTTATGCAAAAAGGATCGTACCTAGTCTAACCATAGTAGCCCCCGCTTCGATGGCTAAAAGATAATCATTGGACATTCCCATACTTAATTGATCAAAATTAGGGGGGAAATAATCCTTGAGACGATGCTGTAAATCTCTAACTTGTTGAAAAGTTGCTAAAATTTCATCGGAAGATAACCCCAAGGGTAAGATAGTCATTAATCCTCGAATGTCAACGTAGTTAAGCGATCGTAACACTTCTAAATCCTCTTGTAACTGGCTTACTGTCCAACCGTATTTATTTTCATCTGGTAAAATTTTTACTTGTAAACAAATTTGTGTCGATCGAGAGATAAGTCCTTCTTTCAAGGCTTGTTGACTATAAGTATCTAATTTTTGTGCTAATTTGAGACTGTCCACCGAGTGAATCCAAGAGAAACATTCTACGGCTTTTTTTGCCTTATTAGTCTGTAAATGTCCGATAAAATGCCAACAAATATCCGATAAATCGTTTAATTGTTCTTGTTTAGAGATAGCATCCTGTAGTTTATTTTCTGCAAAATCTTTTATCCCCTCCCCATAAACCATTCGCATAGCGTCTAATGGCACAGTTTTTGTCACGGCAATTAACCGCACATGAGGGGGAATAGTTTGTCGAATTTCTGTTAATTTTTGGACAAGATTATTCGTCATAGGAAGGGAAATCTATTGAAATGTTCGTTGATAAAGTTCGTTTACTTGTTTGTAAGCCTCCCATTCACCATTACCCCGAAGACGACGTAATTTTCCTTCTACTAATAAACGAGCTTCTGTACGACTTAACGGTTCAAAAATTGTTTCTTGAGGGTGAATAATTACCTTAAAGAAAAGACGTTGGGCGTATAATGTCGTAAATAATTCCTCGTTTTTTTCAACGATACATAAACGATAAAGAAGACCAAAATTAGGGTGATTTATATATATTTCTGTACTCATTAAACCTATAGAATAATGCTAAATATGGGGTAATTAGCATAGACAATAATTGATTGTATCGCTTCTTTTCCACTATTTCCTAAAATATTTATTCGATCCTAAAATATAGCTATCAGTTATAAGAATTATCTCATCCAAAAAGGTAATAAGAGAATTTGTTGACTATTAATCATTTTTCAGTTAATTTAACGTGTTAACCCCCTTGAGTTCGATCGCAATTCCAAGCCCACCATACTTGATCACATTCGCACATATAAAACTCCTGCCATTTTCTACTATAGTCTTCCATAATGACAGGGGAATAACGATTAAGCCATACTCTTTTAGCTTGACGAGAATCACCATGACAACGAGGGCAACAAAATGATAGCGCATGGGTGGCGGTTTTTGTCCATTCAGGGGCTGTACGAGAGAAGGCTTCCATATCTATATCAAATTTTCTACACGACTATTCATTATAACTTAGAACTTAAATGGTGACAAAAATACTTAATCTAATTAATACAAGTAATATGTGTTAAGATTGTGTCTAGTTTTTGATGAACTTCATTGCGAAACTGTGTAAATTCCGATTGTAGAATATTTAATTTATCTTCCAGAATATCGATGTCTTCGTAAATTCGATCGAATCCTCTATTTAATTCTCTACCAGTTACTTGAGTATCTTCAAGACGTTCAACTCGTTTATTTAGGGGATGCTGAAAAAGTATTTTGATGAAGAGAGGGAAAAGGGAAAAGGGAAAAGGGAA
>NZ_JBLZFY010000074.1:0-20539 GCF_050753365.1 Geminocystis sp. CENA526 | reverse complement strand
CCCTAATACCCTAACACCCCAACATTTTTTAGCAACTTACTTTGAAACAGCCCTGGGGTGGACAGGGAGCAATTGACTGTTAACGAAAAACTGATTAAAATTAGTTATAGTTTACTAGATAGTTAAGTTTTATGGTTTATAGACCCCATGAGTTCGCTAAATTAATTGGAAGATCCGTTTCAACCCTCAGAAGATGGGATTTTGAAGGCAGATTAGTCGCAAAAAGAACCATTGGAAATCAACGTTACTACGATGAAAACGATTTACAAATTGCACTTAATCTTCCTACTTCTTTAGATGAAAGAAAAACTGTAGTTTATTGTCGGGTATCTTCATCTGGGCAAAAGGATGATTTAGACTCCCAAATTAAAGCAATGGAATTTTTTTGTTTAGGTGGTGGCATTCCTGTCGATGAATGGATAACAGAGATTGGTGGAGGATTAAACTTTAAACGTAAAAAGTTTTTATCGATTATGAAAGGTATTAGACTAGGTGAGATTAATCATTTAATTGTTGCCCATAAAGACCGATTAGTTCGCTTTGGTTTCGACTTTTTTGAAGAATACTGCGATTGGTACGGCTGTAAATTAACTGTAGCAAATCAACAATCTTTATCTCCTGAACAAGAAATGGTAGAAGATTTATTGGCTATTGTTCATACTTTTTCTTGCCGTTTATATGGTTTAAGAAGCTACTCAAAAAAACTTCAAGAAATCTTAACAATTGATAGTTTACAATCTCCCTAGATATTGTTATACTTTATTAAGTTAGTAAAGTTTAATTATTATGTTTAGTCTCAAGCTAGAATTAAAATTAAATAACAAAGAGAAAACTCTTATGGCACAACACGCTGGGTTTTCTCGTTTTGTTTACAACTATGGGTTGGCTTTAATGAGAATGATAGATCATCACTGTATTAAAGGTAGTTCTAGCTACAAGATTGATACCATCAAAAAACTCTTTACTAACGACACAAAGAAACAACCTGAATTTGCATGGTGTAATAATCTTTCTTCTAGGGTATATCAAAATGCTTTCCGAGACTTGAAAACTGCTTATTCAAGGTACTTTCAAGGGTTAGGGGAGCAACCTGTGTTCAAAAGTAAGAAAGATAGGCAATCATTTAGAGTTGAGTCTAGTAATGGTAAAGTATTATTAGAGGCAGGAAAAACTATCAAAATACCGACTTTAGGTACTTTTAGATTGAAGGAGGCAATTCCTTTTTCTTGTGTTTCCCAAACTTTTACCATTAGTAAATCGGCGGATAAATGGTTTGTGAGTTTCTCTATATCAGCGGATAGATTACCCCCAAGAATCCATGAAGTAATTGAGCCAATAGGTATTGACTTAGGTTGTAAAACTTTTGCCACTCTCAGTGATGGTAATGTAATTGAAAGTCCACGTCCTTTTAAACAAGCGAAAACCAAGCTAGGGCGACGACAATATCGTAACCGTCATAAACAATTAGGGAATCGTAAAAAAGGTATTAAAGCGAGTAATAATGCTAAGAAATACTACAATAAAGTTAGGAAACAACATTACAAGGTCGCTTGTCAACGTCAAGATTTCTTACAGCAGACTACGACAAAGTTATGTAAGACTTATGCTCATATCAAGATTGAAAGCCTGAATGTACAAGGAATGATGGCTAATCACAAGTTAGCTAGTTCGATCGCAGATTTGGGAATGTATGAGTTTAAACGTCAATTAACTTATAAAGCCTTGTGGTATGCTAATCGTATTGATCTAATTGATCAATGGTATCCATCGTCAAAAAAATGTAGTAATTGTGGACATAAAAAAGAAACTTTGTCTTTGTCTGAGCGGTTATATGTTTGTGATGAGTGTGGGTTATCCATCGATCGAGATCTCAATGCGTCCATAAATTTGGAAAAAGCACCCGAAGAAGTAATTAGAGAAAAAATAGGTTGGGTTACAGCCGAATTAACGTCTGTGGACAGTATCAAGCCGACTTGACTGGTAGAAGCAGAAAATAAACGTCATAGGTAACTATGAGTAAGTTTTATATAACAGGATTTATTCACATTCATCACAGTTTGCTCAAGGGGGATTTTACGGAAATTTTTACCAAAACTATTAACCTGATATACCATCAATTCATTTAAGTCTAACGCTGTTAACCATCCTTGTTCATGGTGATATACTCCCGTATCAATACCAATCCAACCTTCTCCACAAGCTAATTGCCCTGATTTAATTCCTTTAAAAGTAAAAGTTATGGTATGACCAATAATAATAGTTTTATCAGAAAAATAAGGTTGTTTACTGTCATGGAACGATCGACGAATCCAACAAAATTGAGTAGAAGATTGTTCCTCAATGGGAAGATAAGGATCAACTCCTGCATGAACTAACCAATAATCACCTAAGTCAAAGTATAAGGGCAAACTTTTAAACCATGCAAGATGATCAGGTGGTAACATTTTATGACCATAACTAGCAATAGTAGCATTACCGCCGTTTTGTAACCATCCTTGAAATACTTGAGGATTGATTTTATCTGTGGCTAGAGCATCGAGTAACATAATTTCATGGTTGCCCAAGATGCAATTATAATTGTTTTCCATCACAAAATTGACGACTTCGGCACTTTGAGAACCTCGATCGATCAAATCACCGAGAAAATAAATTTCGTCTTCCTGACTGGGGGCGATGTTGTGGAATAATTCTGATAACGCCGTATAATGACCGTGAACATCTCCTATGACTAATCTTTTTTTACTCATGTGCAGTATATTAAAAATTTAAAATTTTTGTGATGGATTCTCTAACTTCAGTTTAGCTAAAATTGTCTTTTATATGTTTATCTTTAACAGAAACTGTGTCTATTAATAACAAAATTAAATTACTTTGTCAACCTACCCATGATTCATGGTTACAACAAGCCTTGAATAACTTAGACATTATTTTATTAGATCATTCCCACTGTGAAAGAAAAGCGGCAGGAGTGGCGGTTAATCTTCTATTTCGCTATCCTTCCCATGAACAATTAATTTATCAGCTTACAGCCATTGCTAGGGAAGAATTAGAGCATTTTGAACAGGTTAATCAATGGTTACAAAAAAAAGGTATTCCTCTTGCCCCCTTAAAGCCTTCCCCCTACGGTGCAACTTTAAAAGATGCTATCCGAAGACACGAACCCGATCGACTTTTAGACTCTCTTTTAGTCTCGGCTTTAATAGAAGCTCGATCGCACGAAAGACTCGGATTGATCGGGGAATTTTGTCCTGAGCCTGAATTAGCTAAATTTTATCGGGGTTTAATGGCTTCTGAGGCAAGGCACTATGGTATTTATTGGGTATTGGCTACCCAGTATTTCGATCGAGTCACCGTTGACGAAAGATTAGCCGAATTAGCCGAATTAGAAAGCAATATACTTGCCAATCTTTATCCGGAACCTCGTATCCACAGTTAAAGTAAGATTAAAACACATATAATTCTTGATGTCCAATAAACATCTTCAGAAACAGGGCGTTTTCATTCTCAAAATTTGATTTAACTCAAAACTATAATTGACAAGAAATATAGCCATTTTTTCTGATTAGAAAATCAATGATATTTTTTGTATATATTGAGTTCAATTTATTGAACTAACAAAACATAATTTTCTCTCGACTTTGGAAAAATCTTAGTTTTTGAGATATTCAATGAAGGTTATTTAACCTTCTTTTGGTTCGGAAAAAAGTGCTAAAGTTTCTTTTAATTGAGTAATAAAAATTGGTTTTCTCATATAATCATTCATTCCTACTGCTAAACATTTTTGTCTATCTTCTTCTAAAGCATTGGCTGTTAAAGCAATAATGTAAGGTTGTTGTATTTTTGATTGACGGATTCTTTTTGTTGTTGTTAAACCGTCCATTTCTGGCATTTGCATATCCATTAAAATTACATCATAAAATTGTTTTTCTAGCATCTCTAAAACTTCTACACCATTATTAGCAACATCGGCAATATAACCAATTTTTTTGAGGGTTAATAAGGCGACTTTTTGATTAACTTTATTATCTTCAGCTAGGAGTATTTTTAATGGTAAAATATGAGAATTATCTGATTTTTTGAGTTCTTTATCTGGAAATTTTATCTCATTAATTTGATTGTCTTCAACAGCAGGTAATTTTAGGGTAAAATAAAAGGTTGTTCCCTCTAATTCATAGTTTAAAATTTGCCAATTATTGGGGGGGGTTCCTCCAATATTTCCTTTACTTTCAACCCAAATTGTTCCTCCCATTAAATTAATTAAACTCTTACTAATAGATAATCCTAAGCCCGTACCACCATATTTACGACTGATAGACGCATCGGCTTGGGTAAACGCTCTAAATAATTTTTCGATTCGATCGAACTCTATCCCTACACCAGTATCACTAACAGAAATCAATAAATTATAAATTATTTGATCATCTTTTTTGTCAGGCGGATTCCATGTTTTGACAGCGATAGAAATATTACCTTTTTCAGTAAATTTAAGGGCATTACTCACTAAATTCAAAAATATTTGAGCCAAACGAGTTTTATCTCCTAAAAAACTATTAGGAAGATTTTTTTCCAGATTATAAGTCAAATTAATTAATTTATCCTCCGCTTGTTTTGCGAAAGATTTCGAGATATATTTCAAAACATCTTTTAAAATAAACGGATTGTTTTCTAACTCTAATTTTCCTGACTCAATTTTAGAGAAATCAAGAATATCATTGAGAATAGTTAACAGGGTTTTACTACTATAATTAATTGTCTCTACTAAATCTTGTTTTCGATCGTCAAGATTCTCTTGTAAAAGTAATTCTGTCATAGCAATAATACCATTCATCGGAGTGCGAATTTCGTGACTCATATTAGCGAGAAATTCACTTTTTGCTCTATTTGCCGATTGAGCTTTAATGGCTAATTGTCGATAATTTGTTTCATTTTCTTGTAAGGCTAAAGTTCGAGCAATCACCCTTTCTTCTAACTCCTCATTCGCTTTTTGTAGCTTTAATTCAGCTTGACGATTTTCTATTATAACTGCACTAAAAACCATCGTACTAATAGACATTATTCCCACAAATAATTGTAACAATAACAAAGAATTAGTATTGAGTGCCATTTGATAAAAAATACCCTGTTCATAACCTGTAAAAACTGCCGCTATTGTGCCAATAATAGTTACTAAAAGAGTTGTTATTTTATTGCCAAATCGAAAGGCTGACCACAATAAAGGAGGAAATAATAAGTATTCTACAGGCTGACTTTCAAGGAAAGTAAAATTCATCACAAAAATTAGGCTAACAATTAATATAAAAAACTCCCAGTTTTTCCATGATTTAGGAATAGAATATTGCGATTTATGCCACCATGTTAAAAATAATGGTGTTACTACTAAAATACCAATAGCATCTCCGATCGACCAATTTTTCACTATTACCCAAAAGTTAGATAAAGGTTCTAATTCTCGTAAAATCACTAAACCTGCACCAACGATTCCTTGAGGTAATGCCCCTGTGAGTAAACTTGCTAAAATAAAACCGACTACATGATTAACTCGATCGAACGGATAATTAGTTTTTGTAACTTTTTTAATCGTCCATACCGATACTAAAGCCCAAACAGTAGTACTAAGACAAGCTAAAACACTGATATAAAAGGAAGGATAAACGCCTAAATTACTAATTAATGCGCCAAAAAAAACTCCCCAAATTCTACTATAGCCCCATTGTAACAAACAGGCGATCGTTAAACCTGCTCCGGGCCACACAGGAGAGCCAAATTTAGACATCGGAATTTGATTGAGTACAGTCCATGCCATTAAAGGATAAGCCACGCTGATAAACAAAACTTGTAGCCACCATTGGGGGTTATTTACCTCTAACCCAAAAGCATTTAATTTTTTTGACAGTTCAGCGATAATTTTTGGACGACTCATGAATTTTTTTGTAACAAAACAAGTTTTTCTTTTCCCCTCCTGACTATCTTTAAGTCTAAAACAGAATAGAGTCAAGGTATAATATTGAAAATAAATCATTAAGTTTAATGATGAACAAAACTAACTTGATGTAAGCAAATATGATTGAGAAAAGGCATTAAATTCCCTCATTGTTAATATTTTTTTTCTAAAATTTCATCAATTTTGCTTTAATCGTTAAGATAATTTTTATAAACTTTTATCAAGGAGGTAATTAAATTTTATGGGAACTCAAGTCATTGATAAACCTACAGAAAAATCAGCTAGTAAACGCAGACATGACTCTGGCTATCGGGTTTTATTACATAACGATAGTTTTAATACTATGGAATATGTCGTACAAGTATTAATGGAAACCGTCGGGATGAATGAACCTCAAGCTGTTAGCGTGATGATGGAAACCCATACTAACGGTATTGGTTTAGTTACTACCTGTGCTTTAGAACACGCTGAATTTTACTGTGAAAGTCTCAAAAGTCATGGCTTAACCAGTACGATCGAACCTGCGGATTAATGTCTTAGTGCGAGTTTAAAAAAATTTTTCTGAAGGCTCGTAGTGAGGGCTTTAGCCCTCTAATATATAGTTTATCTAGGTTCGATCGAAAAAATAACAGGACTGAACGGAGTCGAACCGTTATTTAGCACTTAGGAGGTGCTTGTTCTATCCATTGAACTACAGCCCCATTTGTAAAGTTTTGTTACCCTTATATACTTTATCTTAACTTATCTCATTTTTATCATTATTGATGATTTTTTTTTGTAATAATGGTTTTGAATGTCACAATAAATTAATTTGACAGAGGTTGAGAATAAATGCTATGACTCCGAAAAAACCATTAACGGATAAACTATTGGGCGAGATTTTAGAAGACGCTGGTTTAATACTACCCGGGCAGATTCAAGTAGCTTTGATGGAACAAACCATTTATACTGATCTGAAAGTAGGTGAAATCTTAGTCCTTCATAATTGGATTACTCAACAAACTGCCGATTTTTTTGGAGAAAAAATTAAAATCTTAATCAAAGAAACTCAAAAACGACAGCTAGGCTATTACTTTCATCAAGCAGGTTTATTAGCAGAAAAACAGATACAAGCCATTATTGAAGAACAAAAAAAATTAGGGGTGAAATTCGGTTCTTTAGCGGTATTAAAAGGATGTATTAAACAGGAAACTTTAGACTTTTTTTTAGATAACTTTGTGCCTGATTATGCTAAAACCACAGATTTTCAATATCTTGATCAAACAACTATCAATTCAAAAAGAGAAACCTATAAAACATCTAACACAAACAGTAAAACTGAAGTAATAAGCTCTAATAACGAGATTATTTTTTCTTCAAAAACTACTTTAAATAGTTACGAAGAATTATTAGAAGAAGGTTTCGATGAGATTCCTTGGCTTAATTAGGGGGTGCTGAAAAAGTATTTTTAATTCTCAATTCATCAGATTCACAATATCGTTTCGTGATGTCGTGACGATAAGCAAACATATCCCTGAGACGGGAGTTTACCCACCAACCAAGTAATATATCGCTTAACCAACCCCCCGGAATATGGTATTCGATCGAATCGGTTAAGATAGTGTCATCACCCTTCATCTCAAAACAATGACGATGTATCCATGAATCCATAGGTCCTTTTATTTGTTCATCCGTAAATAGTTTATACTGTTCATATTCGGTATGACGAGCTAACCAAGGGATACTGATAAAACCAAACATCAACAAAAATTCGCTAGTAGCCCCTACTTTTAACCCTCCCTGACGGCGAATCACCTTAACGGGTTGCCAAGGAGGAGTTAGTAATTGCAAAATATCCTCTCTTTCGTGAAACTCCCACACTGTTTCTACTGAAGCCTTAATTTTACTAGAATACTGAAAACTAACCATTTGACACTCACTATTATTATTTAGTGGGCAATGCCCACCCTACTTCTAATTTAAAGCAAAAGTAACCAATCGATCGAGCAAATCCGTAAAACTAACTCCAGTTGCTTCCCACAGTTGAGGATACATACTCAAAGAAGTAAAACCGGGGAGGGTGTTAATCTCGTTGATGAAAATTTCTTCGGTATCAGGGTTGAAAAAAAAGTCAACTCTCGATAATCCTCTCCCAGAAACTGCACGAAAGGCTTGAATGGACATTTCTTGAATTTGAGTGGCAATATGAGCAGGAATATCCGCAGGGATGATTAAATTTGCTCTACCATCGGTATATTTAGTTTCATAGTCGTAAAAATCAGCATCATAAGTTATCTCTCCAATGACGGAGGCTTTGGGGTTATCGTTACCTAATACGGCGCATTCCACTTCTCTAGCTTTCACTCCTGCTTCAATAATCACCCTTGCATCGAGACTGGCGGCATTATCTAAAGCTGTCTCTAATTCCGATCGAGTTTTTACCTTAGCAATACCAACAGATGATCCTAAATTAGCAGGTTTGACAAAACAAGGATAACCTAATTTCTCCTCGATTCGATCGCACAGTTTAGGAAATACACAAGCACCGCTATAAATTTCATCTCTACTTACTCCAATATAGTCCACTTGGGGTAAGCCACATTGGGCAAAAATATTTTTCATGGCGATTTTATCCATACCCACCGCCGAACCTAGTACACCAGAACCAACAAAAGGAACGCCCATTAAGGTTAATAATCCTTGTACTGTACCATCTTCCCCATTAGGTCCGTGTAAAATGGGAAACCAAACATCAATATTGTTACATTCTGAAGGAAAATTCCATTTTGAAAGGCTAACATCATCATTATCTTTAGGAGTGCCAGAAGTTAAAATTCCTGATGCGATGTCACTACCCCACCAATAACCTGATTTATCGATATAAATAGGTATAGCTTCATACTTATCGCCGTTACGTCCTTCGGTTAAACCCTTGAAAATCGATCGAGCTGAAATAATGGAAACTTGATGCTCTCCTGATTTACCACCAAATAATAAGCCTACTTTCAACTTAGTCATAAATTATCACTTGATTAACAATAAAAAATTAATAGTAGCCTATTTTGACAATCACAAATACTATCGCATCTTTTTGAAAATGTCAACTCTTATTAACCGAAAATAAAGGTAGTGTCAACACTTTGCAATAAAACTTTACATAAGTTAATATAAAAGAGTAGTCAAACAAAGGATACAAACAAATGGCAATCTTAATATCATTATTCATCGTCGGTTGGTTAGCAGTATCTCTCATAGGTACTCAAGCATATTTCTTAGGAGAGCAAACAAAAACCATTCACCAACGTAATTGGAACTCACCTGAGTTCGATCGTCTTGCAAAATCCTTTACTGGAAAAGACACGGATTATTTAGTCAGAATTCCTGCTTATTCTCTTGATGCTTATAATGCACAAAAGAATTAATCTTCTGGAAGAAAAAATAACAGTTAACAACAGAATTAATCAAAATATAAACGGGGTGTAAATTTTTACACTCTTTTTTTTGCATAAATTTTATTACTAATATCACTCCCCCCTCACAGTAATGGCAACCATTAAAGCAGGGCGTTTTGCTGATATAGTTCTTAATTCTTTGATAATGTTGGTTTTATCGATTATTTTAATCGGTATTTTAGCAAACCATTTAATTGGAAATTTAAAGGCTATGAAACTGATGCTTAAGTAGTCAATTACTTTCGCCCACCTGCACTAGTCTCCTAGTCTTGTTATACTAGGAAGGTTAAGCTAAATTTTATGATTATTTTTATACATGACGCAGAAAAAATTATATAATATCACCACCTTCGGCTGTCAGATGAACAAAGCTGATTCTGAGCGCATGGCGGGTATATTAGAAAATATGGGTTTTCAGTTCACAGAAGACCCTAATAATGCTAATCTAATTGTTTATAATACCTGCACTATTCGAGATAACGCCGAACAAAAAGTTTATTCCTATCTTGGCAGACAAGCAAAAAGAAAACAAGTTCAACCCGACTTAACTCTTGTTGTCGCTGGATGTGTTGCTCAACAGGAAGGAGAGCAATTATTAAGACGTGTGCCAGAATTAGACTTAGTTATGGGACCGCAACACGCTAATAGGTTAGATAGCTTACTTGATCAAGTATTTGCTGGTAATCAAGTTGTAGCTACTGAGCCAATCCACATTTACGAAGATATTACTAAGCCTCGCCGTGAAAGTAAAGTCAGCGCTTGGGTGAATATTATCTATGGTTGCAATGAAAGATGTAGCTATTGTGTTGTTCCTAGTGTTAGGGGAGTAGAACAGTCTCGCACACCAGAGTCTATCAAAGCAGAAATTGAAGACATTGCCCGTCAAGGCTATAAAGAAGTCACTCTTTTAGGTCAAAATATAGATGCTTACGGTCGTGATTTACCCGGTACAACTCAAACAGGGCGACATCTGCACACTTTAACAGATTTACTTTACTATATCCATGATGTGGAAGGGATCGATCGAATCCGTTTTGCCACTTCTCACCCTCGTTATTTTACCGAGCGCTTAATCAAGGCTTGTCACGAATTACCGAAAGTGTGTGAACATTTCCATATACCCTTTCAGTCAGGGGATAATGACATTTTAAAGGCGATGAAACGAGGCTATACCCATGAGCGTTATCGTGATATTATCGCTAAAATCCGTCATTATATGCCCCATGCCGCCATTAGTGCCGATGCCATTGTCGGTTTTCCGGGGGAAACAGAACAACAGTTCCAAAATACCTTAAACTTAGTGGAAGATATTGGTTTTGATCAACTTAACACCGCCGCTTATTCTCCTCGCCCTAATACACCTGCCGCTTTATGGGATAATCAAATTAGTGAAGAAGAAAAGAACGATCGACTACAAAGGTTAAATCATTTGGTAGCTATTAAAGCAGGAGAAAGATCACAAAGATATTTGAATAAAGTAGAACAAGTATTAGTAGAGGATATTAACCCTAAAGATACCACCCAAGTCATGGGAAGAACAGACGGAAATCGTTTAACCTTTTTCAAGGGAGATTTACAAGAGTTAAAAGGTAAAATTATCCCTGTGAAAATCACTGAAGTCAGGGCATTTAGTCTCACAGGAGAGGCTTTGTCGTTAGTTTCTGCATAATCGAGATAAAAGGGCTATATCGCCCTTAAATTATCATTTACAGTTAAGATATACTTAGCAAAAGTATAATTTGAGTCTTTGAAAAATCCTTTTGCCTTTTGCCTTTTGCCTTTTTCAACCTAAACATATCATTAATTTTATTCACTTACTTATGGTGACAGATACAGAAAAAATATATTGGCTATGTTGGTCAAAAATAAAAGGATTAGGAGCAGTTTCCCTCAAAAAAATTTATGAACATTTTGGTAGTTTAGAAAAGGCTTGGACTGTATCTAGTCAAGAATTAATAGAAATAGATGGAATCGGCAAGAGATTATGTAATATTATTCAACTAGAAAAACAAAAAATTGACCCTGAAAAAGTATTTTTAAAACATCTTGAAAAAAATCCTAACTTTTGGAATCCTCACGAAAAAGAATACCCTCAATTATTGTTAGAAATTCCTAGTTATCCTTCCATTTTATATTATCAAGGTACGGTAAATTTATCAGAAAATCAAGGCATTACCCCTTTAATTGGCATTGTTGGCACAAGAAAACCTACAGAACACGGCAGAAGATGGACGTATAACATAGCGAAAACTTTAGCAGAAAATGGTTTTGTCGTAGTGTCTGGTTTAGCGGAAGGCATTGATACCGTAGCGCATCGAGGTTGTTTAGATGGCGGTGGTAGGACGATCGCAGTATTAGGTAATGGACTCGATCGAGTTTATCCTACCAGTAATCGACAGTTAATGACAGAAATTCTGAAAAAAGGGTTAATTATCACAGAATACGAATATGGAAGCCAACCCGAAAGGGGTAACTTTCCAGCTCGAAACCGTATTGTTGCGGGTATGTGTCGAGCCGTCTTAGTCATGGAAGCACCCGAAAAATCAGGGGCGTTGATTACGGCAAGATATGCCAATGAATTTAATCGAGATATTTATACATTGCCGGATACTCCCGATAATCCTCAAGCAAGGGGATGTTTAAGGTTAATTCACAATGGGGCGGAGGTGATTATCACGGAGGAGGAATTATTATCTAGTTTAGGGGTTATACCTAAATTGGATCAACAACAATTATCATTATTTCCAATGGTTTCTCCTTCTATACCAGAAAAGACAAAAGAAGAACCCAGTTTATCTTCTACTTTTAGATTAGTATATGATTCGATCGAAGTCAACCCCACAGCTTTTGATGTGATAATCAATAAAACTCAGTTAAACGGAGGAGAAGTGTCGGGAATTTTATTGCAATTAGAACTCGACGGGTTAATAAAGCAACTCCCCGGCATGATGTATCAAAAGAATTAAGAATTAAGAATGAGGAATGAGGAATTAAGAATGGTTTTAAATTATTTTCTTCCCCCTCTTCCCCCCTCTTCCCCCTCTCTCTTCTTCTAGGTGGTGGCTTCTGCGGTTTTGCCGAGATATTTGGCTTTATTTTTCGCTCGATTCGATTCTACTTCTTCCACCGGCACAAACTCGATATGATTGAATAAAGTCGTGACAAAGGCAAACAGTAAAAAGGGTAAAGATAAAACCAAGACAATACCAACGGTAGCAAAAGCGTAAATTTGACGGGTGCTACTCCAAAGGGCTAAAGTACTAGCGAGACTGATAAAAATAACCCCTAACCATACAATAATTTGACCATAAATATCCCCAAAAGAGAGGGTACAAATCATTTTATATTTTTTCTCATTATCCATAATTGTTAAGATAGTTATACTCAGATTAAAGTGATAACTCTGTTCTAGCTTAAATTTTAAGATTTCAAAAAGATTTGCTAAAATAATTTACAATCTGTAAAACTTTTTCCTATTGTTCAGTTATCGATCGTAATAGTTGTGATCTAAAATGTGTTCTAAAGTATAAGGGCAAGTATCAGGAAAAGTGACAGAGTATTTAGTTTTTTGTTGAACAAATCTTAAAGCGTCTTGATAAATTGAGTCTAAATTTTCTCTCAAATAATTAGTTAAATTAGTAGTTAAATCCCGTTTAATTTGAGAGCGAAAACCAATTATTTCTGTTTTCCAATGATTAAAATTATCTTCAGATTCTGTTGTCCAATATTGCAGTAACAAAAGATGTCTAATAATTTGTTCTGTTAAACTTGCTACCTTTGATTTATCTCGACGTGCCAAACTTTCTAACTCCTCAATTAAATTTTCTAAATCTAACTCATTAAAACGTTTTTCCCGTAACAATTTTATTGTTTCTTCTAACCAGAAATGTTCATCTATTTCATAAATGCTTTTTAAGTCGGTTGTTAATACTGTATTTACCATAAAGTTATTCAGTATGAATATAGTTTATTTTATTATAAGAAATTTTAAAGAGTATGATTGCATCCTTTATTTTTAGTTTAAGGTAATATTGTTCACAACCTTTTGAGGATTGCTATATTATTCATGGTAGAGACAAATATAAAAAATTTTGACCTATGAATACTGAATCGATCGTAACTAACCGAGACTATACTTTAATTATTGATAAAAGTAGTAGTTTGAATAATGATAGTGGCAATGGTAAAACTCTTTGGGAAATCGCCCAAGAATCTACTTTTGCCTTAGCTCAAAAATGTGACGAAATTGATCCCGATGGTATTACTGTATATCTTTATTCAGGACGTTTTAGAAGATATGATAACGTCACCGCCGACAAAATTAGAGAAATTTATGCTTTAAATGAGCCGATGGGCAAATCTGATTTGAAAAGTGTTTTACAAGATGCCCTGAATAATTATTTTCAACGCAAAGCCGAAGGTAAAACTAAGGAAAATGGAGAAACCATGTTAGTTATTACTGATGGTATCCCAGATGAGCCGAAAGAGATCATCCGTTTAATTATAGAGGCAACTCAAAAAATCGATCGAGATGAAGAATTGGGCATTTCTTTTATTCAAATTGGCAAGGATAAAAAAGCAACGGAGTATTTTAAGGCATTAGATGATTTGTTAGAGGATGCTGGAGCAAAATTCGATATAGTTGATACTGTCACTATGGATGATATGGCACAAATGAGCTTAACCCAAGTTTTACTAAATGCTATCATTGACTAAATAGTGAATAGTGAATAGTGAATAGTGAATAGTGAATAGTGAATAGTGAATAGTGAATAGTGAATAGTGAATAGAGTCGCTTTAGCAGACGGTAGCTATTAGCCATGTAATTTATTACATGGTGGGTTATTGATTAACGACTAAAACTATTCTTAATTCTCAATTCTCAATTCTCAATTCTCAATTCTCAATTCTTAATTCTTAATTCTTAATTCTTCTAATTCCCGAAAAAGCATGACTAACTCTAATGATATTAATGAGCAAAATCGATCGAATTTACCTATAGAAAAAAATCAAGAAATTATGGAGAATAATAATGGTTTTTTTGGACTTTTTGCTATGTTAAAAAGACGATGGTTAGTGTTTTTAACTATGACATTAGGAGTAACTACTGGAGTTGGTTATTGGACTTATCAATTATCTCCTGTTTATCAAGGAAAATTTTTACTATTAATCGAAAAACCTATCACAGAATCTAATGTTAGTGCCAATAATAATAATATTAATATTGATGGTAATTTATCCCCTTCACCTAGTGGAGTTGACTACAGTACAGAAATAGGAATTTTAGGAAGTCCCAGTATTTTAGCACCAATTTTAGAAGAAGTTGCCCTCGAATATCCCGATATTTTTGAAGATTTAAACATTGCTAATTTAGATAATTTAAAGATTAAACAAGTTGATAATAGTCAAATAATTGAAGTTATTTTTAAGAATGAAAACCCTGAAAAAATTAAATTTGTTTTAGATAAAATTGCGGAAAATTATATATCTAATAACTTAGGAGAAAAAAGAAATAACATTAGTGAAGGGTTAAAATTTGTTAGAAATCAAGTACCAAAATTAGAAAATAATATCTTTTCTTTAGAGACTAAATTAGAAAAATTGAGGCAAGAACATAAATTTATTGATCCCCAAACCAAATCCACCGAATTAACTCAACAATTAACCTCGATCGAACAAGAATACTTATCGGCACAAATTAATTTAAAACAAGCAAATTCTGCTTATGAAAACTTGCAAAAACAATTAAATTTAACTCCCGAACAAGCCATTGCAGTTAACGATGTCACTCAATCTGCTAAGTATCAAAGTTTATCGAAAGAATTGCAGGAATTAGAAATAGAAATAGCGACTAAATCCGCAGTTTTTACAGATATAAGTCCGCAAATGATTACCTTGAATGAAAAGAAAAATAATATCATTAAATTGTTAGAAGAAGAAAAGAAAAATATTCTATCACAACACTCTCAAACAATTAATCAGCAACAATCCGTAAGTTTATCGTCTTCTAACGAAGTGCGCAGTAAATTGACAGCAGAAATGTTGTTAAAAGCTAATGAAATTAAAATGTTAGAAACAAAAATAGATACTCTGAAAATAGCTTTAGATGAAATTAATGAAAGAGTGGAAAAAATGCCTTCTATTACTAGAGAGTATTTGAACATACAGAGAGAAATTCAATCAAATGCTGATAGCTTAAAACGTTTTCTGGAAATCAGAGAAACATTAGAATTACAGGAAACTCAAAACATCGTTAATTGGCGTATTGTTAGCCCCCCTTCTGTTCAAGAAGAACCTATATATCCAGTACCTTTAAATAACTTAATTATGGGGTTAATAGGAGGGTTAATAGCAGGAACGATAACCGCTAGTATTATGGACAAACTAGACGGAAGAATCTACTCTTTATCGCAATTAAAAGAGTTAACAAAATATCCGATTTTAGGACAAATTCCCCATCATAAAAATATCTTTTCTAGGGAGAATCAGAAAGGTAACATTGTGCCTTCTTTTGAATCCCATATTAGTGGGAAGGAAAACACTGCACAACCGCAAAAATATTCATCTTCCTATTGGGTGGACTCATTTCGTAATTTGTTGACCAATATTACCTCATTAAACTCGGAAGCAAGGGTTAATTCTGTGGTGATTAGTTCAGGAAATCCGATGGAGGGTAAGTCAACTATAAGTCTCAATTTAGCACAAACGGCGGCTACTATGGGGTTGAAAGTTCTGTTAATCGATGCGGATTTTAGATTACCTAAATTACATCGTCTATTAAATATTGACAATCATCAAGGGTTAAGTGAACTATTAGCCACATCTTTGGATTTAAAATCAGTTATACAACAACTGTCTCAATTTGACAATCTTTTTGTTGTCACTGCGGGTAAAATACCATCTGATCCGACAAAATTATTATATTCCCAAAAAATGCAGGACACTGTAAAAATGTTGAGGGATTCTACTTTTTTTGATTTAGTTATTTATGATAGTCCTTCTTTGTTAGGGTTTTCGGATGCGAAAATAATTGCCCCTAATACTCATGGTTTAATTTTAGTGATGAAATTGGGTAAGTGCGATCGAGATAGCCTACAACAAGTTATCGATCGTTTATATATATCTTCTGTACCTTTATTGGGTATTGTGGCTAATGGTGTTAAAAATAATGATCAGGATAGTTATTATCGATCGAACCATCATAATTATTATAATAAATCCCAAGAGCATCTGAGTTCGATCCCAGAAAACTAATCGATACCTGTTGCTTTAAGGTTTACAAACCATTATTCACTTACTATTAATTTTTTTATTTTTGAATTATGCTCGATCGAAATGATGAATTTACACCAACAGGATTTGAACCAGAATTAGGGGGAATATGGCGAGAAAACCCTGAAAGAAGCGGATTTGAACCAGAATTAGGGGGAATCGATCGACAAAAAGGGGTTTATGTGGACGAAGTAACCTGTATCGGTTGTAAAAATTGCGTTCATGTTGCCCCTAATACCTTCTATATTGAAGATAATTACGGTCGATCGAGGGTTTATAATCAAGATGGTGATACAGAAGAAATAGTGCAAGAAGCCATAGATACTTGTCCTGTGGATTGTATTCACTGGTTAGATTATACCGACATTAAACAAAAAGAAGAGGAACGAAAATATCAAGATGTACGTCCTCTGGGTTATCCCCAAATTCGTAAATCAGGTACTAAGATGAGAAAAGATGCTCACAATTTGCCAAGACAACATTAGAAATTACGCAGAAATAACAGTATTTTGTCATTCTGAGGGTAGCGAAGGAATCTCAAAGTCTATATTTTTCCGATAAATGCGTAAGTCCTAAAAATAATTAATAGCTCATTGTTAATTGTTCTCTTATTTGACTACAATGAAAATAACTATTAATCTGTCTTAAGCATAAACTCATCAGTACTATACCCCTAAAACTGGTTAAGACAAAAACAATAGTAAAACAGTCAGATTTATAACTCGTCAATGATGAAACCTCAAATCAAAAAATTCCCCCTTGTACAATCCCTTTTAGCTACCTTAGCTACTGGCAGTTTCCTTAGTCTTTCCATCACTCCCACTGTCAACGCAGAGATGACGAATAGTCCAAAAATGGTAGTGGATGAAATGTGGCAAATTATTAATAACGAATTTGTCGATCGACATTTTAATCAGGTTAATTGGCTACAAAAACGAGAAGAATTATTAAGCAGAAATTATAGTAACAAAACTCAGGCTTATCGAGCGATTAATCAAGCCTTAAAAGAATTAGGTGATCCCTATACCCGTTTTCTCCCCCCCGAACAATTTGAAGCGCTTAACAGTCAAACATCGGGCGAAACATCAGGGGTAGGGGTGCGTATTGCCATTGATCCTCGTACCCAAGACCTATATATTGTTGATGCTATCAGAAAATCTCCCGCCGCCGAAGCAGGATTGAAACGGGGCGATCGAATCGTGCGTATTGACGGTAAACCTACCGCCTTAATGGATTTAGATCAAGCATCGGAAGCCTTAAAAGGGGAAATTGGTACTGACGTAAATTTAGACATCGCAAGACGAGGGCAACCTTCATTCCAAGTTAAAATTACCCGTAGTGAAATAGAAGTTCCCTCAGTGGATTTCAGTCTCAGACAAGAAGGGGGGTTAAATGTAGGTTACATCAAATTAGATGAATTTAGCTCCCTTGCCGCCCAACAAATGAGAGACGCTATTGACGAGTTACAGAAACAACAAGCCTCCGCTTTTGTCCTTGATTTGAGAGGAAATCCGGGGGGTTTATTATTTGCCAGTGTGGACATTGCCAGAATGTGGATGTCTGAAGGGGAAATTGTCGATATAGTCGATCGAAGAGGAGGACATCGCCGTTTTCAGGCTAACAACTCCGCCGTCACCGATTTACCTTTAGTGGTTTTAGTGGATGGTAACTCTGCTAGTGCCAGTGAAATTTTAGCAGGAGCATTAAAAGAGAACAAGAGAGCTACAGTTGTCGGCACAAACACCTTTGGCAAAGGTACAGTACAATCGGTTCATTCCCTTTCCGATGGTTCAGGATTAGCGGTGACAATCTCTCGTTACTATCCTCCTAGTGGCATCAACATCAATAAAAAAGGTATCTCCCCTGATATTGTGCAAAATTTGAGCCGAGAGGAGGAATATCTGTTAAGTCAAAACCCCTCCTTATTCGCCACTAAAGCTGATTCTCAATACGCTAAAGCTATTGCGATATTGCGAAACAATGCTTCGTTACAAGGAGTTAATTCTATCAGTATTCGCCAATAAATTAAGAGAGAATTTGTTGGGTTACGCTCTGGCTAACCCAACCTACAAATTAATGGTAATAAAAAAGTAAAATTAATGCTTAAAAATAATGCGGATGGCGAGACTCGAACTCGCAAGGCAAAGCCACACGCCCCTCAAACGTGCGCGTATACCAATTCCGCCACATCCGCTAAAGCTAACAGTCTAACATTATAGCTTATTTTCTTTTATCTAGCAAGAATATTTTGAGCAATAGTGTATTTTGAGGGGGAAAAAGTCTGCAAATCTTAACTTAGCATTGGTTTATAATACCCTTATTGATACAATAACTTTAGTTTTTATCTTAGGTAAAATAAATTTTATGAGTCGTGCCAATAAAGTAGTTTTAGCTTATTCAGGAGGCGTTGATACCTCCGTTTGTATTCCTTACTTAAAAAATGAATGGGGTGTCGAAGAAATTATCACCCTAGCGGCAGATTTGGGGCAAGGAGAGGAGTTAGCCCCTATTCAAGCAAAAGCACTTAAATGTGGTGCTGTAGAGTCTTTAGTAGAAAATGCGATCGAAGAGTTTGTAGTTGATTATGCGTTTCCTGCCATCAAAGCCAATGCTTTATATGAAAATCGTTATCCATTATCCACCGCTTTAGCTCGTCCTTTAATTGCTAAATTATTAGTACGCGCTGCCGAAAAATATGGTGCGGATGCTGTTGCCCATGGTTGCACAGCTAAAGGAAATGATCAAGTGCGTTTTGATTTGGGTATCACCGCCTTAAACCCCAATTTGAAAATTCTTGCCCCGGCTAGGGAATGGGGAATGAGTCGTGAAGAAACTATTGCCTATGGTGAAAAATTCGGTATTGAATCCCCTGTTAAAAAGTCTTCTCCCTATAGTATCGATCGAAATCTTTTAGGTCGTAGTATAGAAGCAGGTCCTTTGGAAGACCCGATGACAGAGCCTCCCGAAGAGATTTATGCCTTAACCAAATCCGTAGCCGATGCCCCTAACGAGCCTCAATATGTAGAAATCACCTTTGAAAAAGGTACTCCTGTGGCTATCGATGGTAAAACCTTATCTCCTGTAGAATTAATTACCACTTTGAATGAAATTGCAGGTAATCATGGAGTAGGGCGTTTAGACATGATTGAAAACCGAGTAGTAGGCATTAAATCAAGAGAAATCTACGAAGCCCCCGCTTTGTTAGTATTAATCAAAGCCCATGAAGACTTAGAAAGCCTCACTCTTACCAGTGATGTAACTCACTATAAACGCTCTCAAGTTGATTTAATGTACACTCGCTTGGTGTATGAAGGTTTATGGTATAGCCCTTTGAAAAATGCTTTGGATGCCTTTATCGAAACTACTCAAGAAAGAGTAAGCGGTGTTGTCAGAGTTAAATTCTTTAAGGGTAATGCTACGATCGTGGGAAGAAGATCGGAAAATTCTCTTTATACTTCAGCTTTATCAACCTACGGCAGTGATGACAAATTTGATCACAAAGCAGCCGAAGGATTTATCTATATTTGGGGTTTATCTTCCAGAGTGTGGGCTGAAAAAACCAAATCGTAAACAACTTAGATGCGTCTTAGCTTAATAAAAATAGTTGTTCTACTTTGAGTATGATAAATTAATCGAAAAGGGTGTCAGGTATCAGGTGGCAGGTGTTAGGTTAAATTAAAACTGTCAATTTATAACATCTGCATTTTTAAAATCATAAACCTATTATATATCAAGACTTTTAACAATTATTTACGAATAAAATATCATAACTACTGTAGAAGAGCCTTATTTAGGGTTTGCTGAATAAATCAGAAGTCTATTAAAATCAAGGATTTAGACAAACTACATTACTAAAAAAGTGTGCAGTTTTAGCAATTTTTACTCAAAAAATGAG
>NZ_JBLZFY010000073.1:0-21070 GCF_050753365.1 Geminocystis sp. CENA526 | reverse complement strand
TTCTAACACACCTTTTTGTTTTTGTGTATTTTCTTGTATAAGATATTAACTTTTTATGCTTTAGTCATTAACAGCAGGGTGAAAATAATTGACCACTGGAAAATGTACCCAGTAAACGAGTAGTCAAATTGGCTATAACACTTGAGGTATATAGGTTTTGGTTTTTGTCAAAGGGGGAAGTTCGGTTATTAGATTCATTGAAACAGTCACTTTACTGAATGAAAATCATCGTATTCGTAGCACACAAGCCTTTAAAAATGGTATTTTTGATGGTATTTCTTTTATCGAGGAAATGCGAGTTTCCTGATTTTGATCATTCTTAATTCCTAATTCCCAATTCAACCGTTGTTGTTCACACATTGTTACATTCTTTGGAAAGTGTAAAGGTGTAATGATATGCTGAAAAATGCACTTAAAATAAGAAATAATATATAAAATGAGCGAATTACCTTGTCTATTACGGGTTGCCCGTGGTGAAATCCTCGATCGTCCTCCAGTATGGATGATGCGTCAGGCTGGACGTTATATGAAAGTATATCGTGATTTAAGAGATAAATACCCCGGATTTAGGGAAAGATCAGAAAATCCTGATTTAGCCATTGAAATCTCTCTCCAACCTTGGAGAGCCTTTCAACCCGATGGGGTAATTATGTTCTCTGATATTTTAACACCGTTACCCGGTATGGGTATTCCTTTTGATATTATCGAAAGTAAAGGACCTATTATTGATCCTCCTATTCGTAGTTTAGAACAAGTAGAAAAATTACATCCCCTCGATCCTGAAGAATCTTTACCTTTTATTAAAACTATTCTTAATACTTTGCGTAATGAGGTTGGTAATAAGTCAACCGTATTAGGGTTTGTGGGCGCACCTTGGACTTTAGCCGCCTATGCTATTGAGGGTAAAAGCTCGAAAAATTATGCCGTCATTAAAAGTATGGCATTTTCTGAACCTGATATTCTCCATAAATTCTTAGGTAAAGTAGCAGATTCGATCGCAACCTATGTGCGTTACCAGATTGATTGTGGAGCGCAAGTTGTACAAATGTTCGACTCATGGGCAGGAGAATTAAGTCCTCAAGATTATGAAACTTTTGCTTTACCCTATCAAAAAAGAGTAGTCGAGCAAGTAAAAGCCACCCATCCCGATACCCCATTAATTTTATACATTAGTGGTAGTGCAGGAGTTTTAGAAAGAATGGGACAATCTGGAGTTGATATTGTCAGCGTTGATTGGACTGTGGATATGGCTGAAGCAAGACAAAGGCTCGGATCACAAATGAAAGTACAAGGCAACATCGATCCGGGAGTGTTATTTGGTTCACCCGAATTTATTAAACAAAGAATCTATGATACAGTGAATAAAGCTGGTAAAGGCGGACACATTTTAAATCTTGGTCATGGGGTATTAGTAGGTACACCAGAAGAGAATGTAAGGGTTTTCTTTGAAACTGCTAAACAAGTCAGATATTAAAGTGAGCCCCGTTGACTCTAAAACGCATTTACATTTACTGATGAAGGTAAGACTGGAAAGACTAAGCTAAAACTCATTTGCTGTCAGTAAAGACAATACAGGTGGACAGGGAGAAGGAGTTATTTATTTCTGATTCGATAATCTTAATGAAGGTTTATTGTGCGTAACGTCAGATATTAATTCCTTTGACAGTTTTATGATGTTTTCCAGACCAAAAGTAATCAATTAATTCAGATTTTAAAGGATTACTAACCATATCATCAACACTTAATGTTCCTCCTATATTAATTAAAGAAATTAAAAGATGACATCAATAAAATGTATTTTAAAATACCAAAATTAAGTTATATACTTTTTTAGTTATTTGTCAATGCGTAAGTTCTATATCAATTAAAATGGTACATCGTCTTCATTCTCAAAATCTGGTATTTCTGGACGATTGACTACTTTAATCTCTTTAATATCTGGTTTTGTTGCTTTAGGTTCCACTGATACGATTTCACCATTAACACTTTTTGCCAAAATTTTCGCCGCATTAAGGGCATTACTTTCTATCTTTCTTTCCAAAAAAACTACATTTTCTGGAGGTTTTGAAACAGGTTGATTGTTAATTTTTGGACT
Source organism: Geminocystis sp. CENA526 (assembly GCF_050753365.1). Taxonomy (NCBI): domain Bacteria; kingdom Bacillati; phylum Cyanobacteriota; class Cyanophyceae; order Chroococcales; family Geminocystaceae; genus Geminocystis; species Geminocystis sp. CENA526. Next base: position 18,975 of record NZ_JBLZFY010000073.1, on the reverse strand, counting down.
AGAATTATTAACGGATTTAATATTAGAAGACTCATCTTTTTTTCCTACCTGATTATCCTGTTTTGATTTAATTGTTTCTGATTTCATATCTTTATTTTCGACTAAAACTACCGACATTTTTTCTCCAAATACTAGGGAAAACCCTTGTTCAATATCTTTTTTTTGCCGATTACCCACATCTAATAAAAATTTAGTTCCTACGGCAATTTTTACCATTGATCCCTCAATGCTGATAATATGGCAATTTTGGCGAATAAATGTTTTTGTGGTCATTTTTTCGATGACTTGAACTACTTTTTCTTTGACTTGTGAAAAGTCGTTTAAATTAATTTTTTCGTTACTTTTTTCGACAGGATTTTTGACTTCTTCTTTAGTCGTATTTTCTCTGTTAATTACTCTCAAATTTGATGTTTTTTCCGATGGTGTATTTATCATTTGAAGTGAAGATGTTTTTTCTTGACTGGTTTCCACTGTCACGGTGGTAACTTGTGCTGAAGGTAAGAGATTCAAGAGGGTAATTTCTAACCAGAGACGAGGTTGAGTAGTATTTCTGATTTGTACTTCACTGTCTTTGAGTTTTTTCTGTCCCTGCAAAATGTGGCTTAATTCCCATGTTTTGGCTTCTTGGAGCAATTTTGACCAAGTTTCGGCGGTAATGGCTACTAAATCGTTTCTATGGGGGGCTGTTTTACTAATTAATAGACTGAGATAAAAATTAGCTAAATTTTGTAATACAATTATCGGTTCTCTCCCTCGATCGAGCAGTTTGCGACATTGAGTAATGACGTTTTCGGGGTTATCGGTGGCGATCGATTGTATCAATTCCAATAAATCTTGTTCGGAAACAGCACCGACTAAATCCCATACTTTTTGGGGAGTAATCGTCTCTGATAATAGACTAAGTTGATCAAGTAAACTTTGCGCATCTCGCATTCCGCCGTTAGATAATTGAGCAACAATAGACAAGGCTTCGGAGGTAATATCAATATTTTCTTTGGTAGCAATATCTTGTAAATGAATAATCATCGCTTCTAGGGGAATACGGCGATAATCGAATCTTTGACACCGTGAAATGATTGTCGGTAATACTCTTTGAGGATCGGTGGTTGCCAAGACAAATATAACCCTTGAGGGGGGTTCTTCTAATGTCTTTAAAAGGGCGTTAAATGCCGCCGTACTGAGCATATGGCACTCATCGATAACATATACCTTGTAACGGCACTGAACTGGGGCAAATTGAGCTTTTTCAATGATTTCTCGAATATTATCAACTCCCGTGTTACTAGCCGCATCAATTTCAATCACGTCTAATGCCGAGCCATTGGTAATACTTTTACAGGCTTCGCAAACTCCGCAGGGTTCATCGGTAGGTCGATCGCTTTGTAAACAATTCAGTGATTTGGCTAAAATCCGAGCGCTAGATGTTTTTCCCGTACCACGGGGGCCACAAAATAGGTAAGCTGGAACGATTTTTTCACTCTTGATAGCGTTGATGAGGGTTTGTGCGATCGCCTCTTGTCCTGCTAATTGAGCAAAGGTTTGCGGTCTATATTTATGATGTAAGGGTTCGTAAGTCATAGGAAGAATGAAGAATGAAGAATGAAGAATTAGGAATTAAAACATTTTATCTATTATCTTATCTATTACCTACTTTCTCTCACGTCACCCTATCATCATTTTCATTTTTATCAGAAAACTTTTTGATTCACGATCGATCCTTCAGGATAAGATGAAATTAATCATCAAATAAACACAAGGAATAGCTGTTAATGCACAAAAGTAATGATCAAAAAACTACAACAATGGCTTAAACAAATTCCTGCTACCATTCAAGCCTATGATCCTCTTAATGAAGAAGATGAAAACTACCATAATAACGGCAGTAATGGAAATAATAGCAATAATGGAAATAATAAAACATCATCTCATAAATCCATAGCAGTTAAAGACAATGATTTAGAGTTTCTCTTTCATCAACTTCTACAAGGGGTAGCTAATGGGTGGCAAGAAAATCGAATTGAGCAATTTTTTGAAAAATTAAGCCCAAAAATTACGGTGGAAACTTGGTTGGCTTGGTTGCAACGTTACCGCAATCAGTTAATGGCTTCTCCTGCTCCTCACTATCATTTCGCCGCTAGAATGATTATTTTAGGAGAAGTAACCGCTTCTTTGCCTTTTTTGCGCCCCATTGGCGATTTAGCTTATGAAATTGGTACAGAATTATTAAATCGTCGCCAAAATAATCCTATGGTGGAGTCATTACGATCGCGCTTAAATCCAGACAATGAAACAGACAGAGAAAATGAATTAAACGAATCTGCTAGTTCTTTAGGTGATGTGCTTTCTTTATTACAAAACAACCCCGAATTTGCAGAAAATACAGCGAAAGAATTAGGTATAAATACTGTTGATCCGGGGGTAATAATCGAGAAAATAGTACAGGAAACTGAGTTAGAATCTTGTGAGATAAAAGATTCCCCCTCCTCAGAAACCATTAACGATTTATTCAATATGGGGTTAGAAAAAGCACAAACGGGAGATTTAGAGGAGGCGATCGCATTGTGGGATCAAGTTTTGAGTGTGAATCCTCAATTTACCCAAGCATGGCATAATCGAGGTAGTGCTTTAGCTTACTTAAATCGTTTTGACGAGGCAATCGATAATTTTGATCAAGCCATTGCTATTGATGTTAACGACTATCACTCATGGAATAATCGGGGTAATGCTTTATACAGTCTTGGGAAGTGGCAAGAAGCGATTATCAGTTGGGATAGGGTTTTAGGTATTCAACCTAATTTTTTATCGGCTTGGTATCATAAGGGGTTAGCTTCTGAAAAGTTGAATTTGATTACTGATGCCATCGCTTGTTATGAAAAATGTATCTCGATCGATCGTCATCATAGTCTATCTCAAAAGGCTCTATTAAGAATCAAAGATTGAACTTAAAATGTGGTGAGGTAACTTTTAATAGTGAAATTGCTAAAAATATTCGCTTAATTATTAATAGTAATAAAAAACCAATTAAGTCAATACAAGTCGATGTTTTTGCTTTCTCCCCCTAAGCTATTTCTGCTAACTTAAAATTTCTTCTAGTTGATGTTTTTGCCACAGGGATTTATATAACCCTTCTTGGTTGAATAATTCATCATGTTTTCCAGACTGGACAATCTTACCATCTTCCATGACGAAAATTCGATCGGCATTTTGTACTGCCGATAGTTGATGGGTTATAAAAATAATCGTTTTGCCCTTCTCTTGTTGCAGATTTTCTAAGATTTGGGTAGCGGTTTTATTATCCACACTAGAAAGCGCATCGTCTAAGATTAACACGGGAGCGTCCACATATAAAGCCCTTGCTAACGAACTACGTTGTCTTTGTCCACCAGAAAGACTAATACCCCGTTCTCCCACTAGGGTATCATATTGTTGAGGGAAAATCATAATTTCGGGATGAATTTGGGCTTGTTTTGCCGCATATTCAATCTCTAGCATATCCGCTACAGGGTTACTATAGGCGATATTGTTTTTAATGGTAGTAGAGAATAAGAAGCTGTCTTGTGGTACATAGGCGATCGAACTTCTTAAATCCGTTAAATTAATGGTAGTAATATCAATGCCGTCTAAAAATAATTGCCCTGCCTCAATATCCAAAAGACGAGGAATAGCATTAGCAAGGGTGGATTTTCCCGAACCAATTAAGCCCACAATCGCCACTAATTCCCCTGCTTCGATGGTAAAATTGAGGTTGTTTAAGGCTGGATTTTTCGTATTAGGATAACGATAATTGAGATTAACGGCTTTAATTTCTCCCCTAATTTTTTCCCTAGATAAGTTAACAGAATTAGGATGATTTTTGATTTTCGGTTCAACATTAGTTATAGCAGAAATTCGATCGAGACTTACCTCTCCCCGTTGATAAGTTGTGATGGTAAAACCGAGTAAAGCGGTAGGAAAAACTAACCTTTCTACATAAATAATTAAAGCAATAAAATCCCCCACAGTAATTAAATTCTTTTCAATATCGCTAGTACCGAACCAAAGTAAAATTAAAAGACTAATATTAGCAATACCTTGAATAATAGGGAATAATAAATTACGAGTTTGAGCTAACTTTAAATTAGCTTTTAATAAATTGTTATTTTTTTTAGCAAAAGCCTTTCTTTCGTTATCCTCTTGCCCATAAATTTTAATCAGAGAAATACCGCTCATATCCTCTTGAATTAACTCACTAATCTCTGATAACTTTTCCTGTACTTCTAATTGATCTAACCTTAATTTATCGCTAAATAATTGGACTGTAAATAACATTAAAGGATAAATTACCAAAGCCATTAAACTTAAATTGACATTAATCAAAAGCATTGCCGGTAAAGTAAAAGCATAGGCAAAAATAGTATTAATTAAACTAAGAATGGCAAAGCCTACTAAACGGCGAATATTATCCACGTCACTGGTGGCACGATTAATTAAATCTCCTGAACTATTAACACTAAAATAAGCAGGTTCTAACTTTAATAAATGTTCAAAAATAATTTGTTTTAAATCAAACTCTACCTGTCGCCCAATGCCAAAAATTAAAACCCTTGATAACATCCGAATCGCCCACATTATACAGGCTAAAACGAATAATAAAATTACATAACCGATCACCTTTTCGATCGCAAAATTGTCTTGTAAATCATCAAAAATATCACGAATTAACCAAGGAATATAAACTCCAATGATATTAACCACAAACAACGCCGAAATACCCCAATATAATTTATCAAGATGAGGTTTTAAATAGGAGATTAATTTTTTCAGCCGTGAGGTATTAACCATAGATATTGATATTAATTAAGATAAAAATTCAGAGGATTATGTAATCATAACCTAATTTTGTCCCATCTTTTATGATATATGAGGAAGCATCTAAGTTGATCTCTGTTTGAGATAAGATTTAGACTAAATTGAGTAAATCGGAAGAAGACATAATTCAAAATGCTCATAAATTTATTTTTTATAGCCATTGCCTATTACCTATTACCTATTAACTATTACCTATTACCTATTAACTATTACCTATTACCTCCCTTCACCAAAAGAATTTTTCAGCAAACTCTATTTAGGCTGATGGTAAGGATAATTGAGGTTCATATTTATAGTTATTATTAATTTTACCATTGCCATTATGGTTATTATTTGAGTCTAATAAAATATTACGAATCAATCTAGCAGTAGCTTTTTGGGCTAATCCTCCTGCGATTTTTTGTCCTAATTTTTGGGTTTCACGGTTTTGCAAAATATTGGTGATAATGGGGATTAATTTTAAAGGATCATAACCGTCTGTTTCTTGTAAAATTTGTAAAATGTTGGTTAAATGTTCGATCGATTCTTCACTCATTAAACCTTTACCATTACCGTTATTATTAACAGTCGAATTAACAGGTTTTAAGCCTAAGGTTTCTCTTACTGTAGTGGAAATATTTAACCATGTTTTTTGACCAAAATGATCTAAAGAATTGACGATTTCATCGGCTAGTCTATCTCGGATAAATTCCCCTCTTTCAGAAAATAAATAATCCACTCCTTGATTTATAACTCGATCGAAATCATAATCAGGGGAATCTTTAGCATTTCTTAATAAGTTTTCTAGTCGATTCCAACGGAAACTACCATCTTTGAATAACAAATCCTTGAGGGAATTACGCAATTCTTGGGATTGATCTGTTAACAGTCTTTTGGCAACATAGGGATAGGCTTTGCTTAATACCTTGAAATTGGGATCGATATTAATGGCAATACCTTCCAATGTCACCATCGATCGAATAATTAAAGCATAATAAGCAGGTACTCGAAAAGGAAATTCATACATCATCGCCGACATTTCATCAGTGATTTTTTTAAAGTTCAACTCAGCTACACTAGCTCCTAGGGCATTGTTAAAAACGTTAGCTAAGGCAGGTATAATCGGTTTTAAGTCAGTGTCTGGGGTTAAAAAGTCTAATTTGACATAATCTTGGGCTAATGCCTCAAAATCACGATTTACAAGGTGAACGATGGCTTCAATTAATCCATACCGTTGATAGGGTAAAATTGTACTCATCATGCCAAAATCCAGATAAGCTAATCGCCCGTCTGGCATAGCCAATAAGTTGCCAGGGTGTGGATCAGCATGAAAGAAACCGTGTTCCAATAATTGTCGTAGAGAACATTGCACTCCCACTTCCACTAATTGAGTGGCTTCGATGCCTTGGGCTTGAATTTCCGCAATATCAGTCAATTTTGTGCCGTTAATCCATTCCATAGTTAACACCCTTCTACCAGTGTATTCCCAATAGATTTTTGGTACATAAATCTCCTCAATATGTCCGTATAATTCCTTGAATTTATTGGCGTTTTTACCTTCTTGAAGGTAGTTCATTTCTTCAAAAATACGCTCTGCTAATTCATCGGTAATGGCAACTAAGTCCGATCGAACACGTTTGACATTTTCCTTTACCCAACCTGCGATCGATCGCATAATATAAATATCAAGGGTGATGCGTCTTACTAAATCAGGGCGTTGCACTTTGATGGCAACTTCTTCTCCTGTTTTGAGTCTGCCCCGATATACTTGCCCTAAAGAGGCGGCGGCGATAGGATTTTCGGAAATTTCAGCGTAAACTTGATCGGGGGTTGCGCCTAATTCTTCCGTAATAAATTGATAGGCGATGTCATTGGGAAAAGGCGGTAATTGATCTTGTAATGTTGTTAACTCTTGAAGATAGGCAGGAGAGACTAAATCAGGACGGGTGGACAAAGCCTGACCGATTTTGATGTAAGCTGGTCCTAACTTGGTTAATACTTGCTTGAGTTTAACTGCTCTTTTTGACTCATTTTTTGCAGAATTACCCCACAGAGAATCCCACCAGTTATCAAACAATAACCCCAATACAGGAAACAAGATATTTAATAGTCTTCCCAAGACTTGGATCGATCGTTTGTTATAGTAATCAATTATCAAGTCAGGGTGATAGCGCCAACTATCGGGAGACATATCACTAATCGGAGATATATCTTCTTGATGTTTTTTCGGAATTACTACAGGTTGAGAGTGAACATTGATAATATTCTCGGCATTTTCACTTATTTCTGTGGGTGTAATGGTTTGAGTCATGAATTTACTTAATATTATCTATTGATTTTATACAATGTATATAGTGCTAATAATTGATAAAGATGAATAATAATTCTTTTTTTTATCAATTTGTTAACTATTGTAACAATATCTTTAGATTTTTAACGGACGTTAGTATTTGTCGCAAAAATTAAGATTTGAGATATTGCTGAGATGCTTTGCCATCACAAGACAATCAACTTCTCCATTCTTCATTCCTAATTTGTATCTGATAGAATTGATTGTTTACCGTCATAGGAAATTCTCAAAAAAATTATGAATCTTATTTTAATCTTATTTTTAATTACCACCCTTGCTTTATCTGGATGTCAGCAGTTAGAAGCGACAACAGGTACACTGGATAACGGTACAACTAATCAAGAAACTGTCGAAGGAGAAACTCAACCCCCTATTGATCAAACATCGCAAATCCCTGACAATACTAACAATAACGATAATCAAGGAAATCTAATGAATTTACCCCGTTTAGAAGGAAAAGCTACAGTTGTAATGAAGGTTAATGGTCAATCTATCACCATTGAAGTGGATGGAGATAATGCCCCTATTACCGCAGGAAATTTTGTGGATTTGGTCAAAAAAGGTGTTTATAATGGCGTAGTTTTTCATCGTGTAGTTAAAGACCCTTCGCCTTTTGTAGTACAAGGTGGAGACCCCCAAGGCAAAAATCCTAATTTCCCTGTGTCTAGTTTAGGCACTGGTAGTTATATCAATCCCGAAACAAATACCCCCCGTTTTATTCCCTTAGAAATTCGTCCTCAATATAATGATACTAAAGAAGGTGTTGAACCTCCAGCTATTATCTATAGTGAAACTACTCAGCAAAAGCCTCACCTTAAACATGATTATGGTGTAATTGCTATGGCTCGATCGCAGATGCCTGATTCTGCTTCTTCTCAATTTTATTTTACCTTAGCTGATCTTCCTTTCCTTGATGGTAGCTATGCTGTTTTTGGTAGAGTTACTGAAGGTATGGATGTAGTCGAAAATATTAAGCAGGGCGATCGAATCCAAACCGCCGAAGTGGTTTCTGGTGCTGAAAACCTCAAATAAGCATCAGGGAAAAACCTATATTTTCGTATAGTTTGGGCTTGTAGTTCAGCCTTGTAGTTCGGGCTTCTAGCCCGATTTGTACCTGAGTGCGATATAAAAATAGGTGAGGGCTGACTTGGAAGACTCCGAAGACAGGTGGACAGGGAGAAGGAGTTATTTATTTCTCATTCAATTATATGCAAGTTAAATGCGTCTTAGCTTATAAAGTTAATAATTAAAGAAATTGCGATCTAAGTCCATCTGCACTAGAAACAAATAAGATACAATTAGATTAGACACAATTACAAAATTAAAGAGGAGAAGAATTATGGCAACTACGGCAGATGATGTTTGGAGATTACTAGGGGAATTATTAGAAGCTCAAAAGCAGACTGAAAGAAGATTTCAAGAAACAGAGCGTATCCTGAAAGAGCAATCTCAAGAAACAGAGCGTATCCTGAAAGAGCAATCTCAAGAAACAGAGCGTATCATGAAAGAACAATCTCAAGAAACCGATCGTCGAATAAAACAAGTCAGTCAAGAAATTGGAAAACTAGGGAATCGTTTAGGGGAGTTTGTGGAATGGCAAGTACGTCCTTCTGCTGTAAGATTATTTCAAGAAAGAGGTATTGATGTCCATGAGTTACAATCCGATGTAGTGGTGAAAAGAGAAGAAGGGGGTTTAGAAATTGACTTATTGTTAGTAAATAATAGTGAAGTGGTATTGGTAGAAGTAAAAAGCAAATTGAGTCAAAGAGATGTGGATGAACATTTACAAAGACTAGAAAAGTTTAAACGCTTAATGCCACGATACCAAAACATGAAGGCATTGGGTGCAGTGGCGGCTATGGTAGTGGCGGATGAAGTTGCTAATTATGCTTACAGTCAAGGTTTATTTGTGATGACTCCATCAGGAGAAAATATGACTATTCTTAATTGTAATGAATTTCAACCAAAATTTTGGTAAGGCTTAAGTTATGATTATTTCAATAATAACGCTCGATCGAACTTATTTGGTAAGGATTATTAATTTTTACTCAGATGTTAAGCATTAATATTAAGTGAGTAGGCAAAATTAATTGTATGTTTACTTTATGAAAGGCAAAAGGCAAAAGGTAACAAAGATGTAAGTTATTTTAATGGCTCTTCTACCATCCCCTGCTTTATCTGTCTATATTTCTCTAGTTTCTCCTCTAATCCTTCTATCTCTCTATCCATATCCCCTAAATTTTAGCATCATACAACTCCAAACCAAACTTCTCACAACAAATCAACGTAGTAATTAAATCAAAGGTATAATATTGATGGTAATTCCATCCCCCAGTTTGTTCACATTCATTTGATAATTTTGTCCCTTAAATAAAAAAATATCCCTAAAATCAATATTATTTTTTACTACCTTAATAAATTCTTGAATCCATGCTAATTGAGAAAAATTGCATTGCTTTAAACTATCGACTAAAGTTATTAATTCAAGGTTATTAATATTAAATATATTAGCAAAAATAGGATTTATTAAATAATATTTAAAGTCAATAATATGGGCATTTTCAGGGCTACGAATCGCTTCTAAGACTGCAATGCCACAACAACTATTATTTAAAACACTAGCTAAAATCGATCGAGATTGATATAACATTTCAATAGTTTTTTCATGTTGTTTAATATCTTCTTCTAGTCTTAAAGTTTGATTTTTTAGTTTAATTTGATGGGAAACTCTCAATAAAACTTCTATTTCTTCAAAGGGTTTAGTTATATAATCACACGCCCCTAATTCAAAACCTTTAACTTTATCGATCGTATCATTTAAAGCACTGATAAAAATAATGGGAATATGAGATGTTTTTCGATCGGTTTTAATGATTTTACACATTTCATAACCGCTTATATTTGGCATTAATATATCCAATAAGATTAAGTCTGGTAAACTTTCTTCTAAAGATAAAAAAGCCATCTTTGCACTTCTGGCACTACGCACTTGATAACCTTCTTTTTCTAGTAATTGTTTCAGAATTTTTAAATTTTCTATATAATCATCAATAATCATAATAATTCCCTGATTATCATTAATATTTTCGCTGTTAATTTCTATTAATGATAATGATTTATTTTCTTGATTTTCTTCCGATTTTAAGATATTTTCAATGATATATTTACAGTTAATTTTAGTTATTTTTTCATGGTATAATTCTGATAATTGTGACCAAAACTTTGATGCAATATTTCTCACAGTACCTGAACTCATATATAATTTATTCGCTATTTGTTCATAGGATAAATTCTCGATCGAACCCTCTAAAATAATTTCTTCTGTGGAACTTAAAACTCGATTATATTTTAGATAAAATTGCTGTTTAATTACTTCGTTAATAGCCAAATATTTATTTTTATCCATAATTATAAATAGAGTATTGGAGATATTTTTTATATTAATTTTATGATTACTATATTAATTTATGAAAACTTAATAAATTTTTATGAGTCTCAGTATTCTTAAGTAAGTAAGGTTAATTTTTATAAATAATTTTAAGAATTGTAAAGAATAAATATTCCATGAACCTCAATTATATATAGAAAGATAGTCGATCGAACGAAGAAAAAACTAATGACAAAAATGACATTTTTCTCCTAGTAATTAAGTTTAAAATTGTGAATAGATTATCAACCTATCGATAATAATAATTTCTTTTTCTATCATTATCAATCCTTAAAAAGGAGTGTCATGCCATGTCTATTAACCTCGCTTCTAGTCAATCCGCTATCGTTACCGATTCTTTTGGTGTCAGTCATCTAGTTTGGGCAAACGAAGGCTACATTTGGCACGCCGTCTATGACAATAATTCAGAAACTTGGAAAAATGCCGAGGTTATTGCCTTTACAGGAAATGAAACTGTTACCAGCATCAATCTTGTAGCCAATGATAACCTCATAAATGGTAGCAATCCGGGGTTAGCGGTGGTATGGCAACAGGGAAGCCTCAATGATAGTGATTTTTTCTACACTGCCGCCCAATATGATGCCAATGCAGATTTACAATGGTTAGACACTCCTCAAGCCTTAACTTCTGATCAAGTAGGAGATTTAGAGCCTACTGTCACTGTTAATAATAACGGTGAAGTCATCGTTATTGGTTCAAAGGTTAATTTTGACAATATCGCTAACCTCAGCATTAAAGAAGATACCGACTTTTACTCTCAAAAATTTAGTATTAGCAGTTCTCAATTCTCTACCAATAGCAATACTATAACTCCGAATGCTTCCTACTCTCCTCAATTAATTAATAATGGTTTAGTCAATACGGGGGTTATAACTAGCAATAGCCAAAATACCAATCAGGCGGTACAATCCTCTACAGAATCCGAAGGTTTTGGTATTAGTAGCGAAACAGAACAACCGGGAGAAGAACCATTAGGCTCGTGGAATGCACAAATATCTTTTGCCAGTAATTTATTAGAAGATTGGGAATTGATGCACAGTGTGCCTAAAAGTGGTTTTCTTCGATCGATCATAACTCCGTTTATGGAACATTGGGAACTTGTGGGAACATTATCAGGAGGCACAACTTTTCCTTGGGGTGGAGAAGAAGCATCAATCTTTTTACAAACCAAAGCCCAATTAGAATGGGAAAGCCCCAAAGAGATTAAAAGCCCATGGAAAAATCAAACTGTTGCGAATCCCACTACGAATTATCAAGACAGCGATATATTTGGTAATTTATTTGCAGATGATACTAATATACCAGCAACAACGAAAAAAATACGGGGAGAAAGTCCCATTACTTTTGGCTTTGATCTCGATTCCACTTATACCTTTTCCAATACCTCTCCTTATGATTTGTTAAGTATTGATGATATTCTAGGTTTAACTGCTTCTGTTAAATTTCCCATTATTGCCGCCGCCGAAACCGCAGGATTTTTCAGTTTAGATGCTACGGGTAGTCTTGGTATTAATTTTAATCTTTTAGCACAGCCGAGTACCCAAGGAGGTAGTTATTCTCCTCAAACTTTAGGGGGAGCTTTATTGGTTTTAGGAGCAACGGCTTTTGGAGAAGCCGCAACTTTATTGCTTTCGATGAAAGATGAACAATCCGAAGCGGGGCTTATTGCCGTTGATATAGCGATTAATGTGGCTGAAACTTTTGCCGCTTTTATTAACGGTACAGCCGAAGGGTTAGATATGTCTGGCTCGATTAGTTTTCCTGTGTTAAGTACGGGATTAGTGGGCAAATTTCAAATTCCCCATGTGCCGATATTGAGTGCTGATATGAATGGCGGTGTTACGACTGCTTTTAATTGGGGTATAGGAGGCACTGACAATAGTATTTCCTTGAATTTTCCCATTGGTTTAGATGTCAAGGTAGGTCCGATCGGACTTGGATTTAATTTCGCCCCCGGTTGGACTTGGGATGTATTTAACGGTCATAAAAACTCTAGTAGCTCTAGTGTTTCGTCAGAAGTTCAAAGTTCTGCTTCTTTAGCACAAACGGGTTCTAGTACTACAGCTAGTTTAGCAGGTTCTTTAATTACTGTGGACTTTGGTACTGATTTAGATGAATTACCTTCCCCTAGTGATTTTACTGTCAATGTGACGGATATTAATGGCAAAGTCACCAATATTCCCGTGTTTAACGTGGTAGGAGGGGCAAGTGCTAATCTGGTAATTCTCCAGTTAGAAAGTGCTATTCCTACTTCAGAAAATTTTAACTACAGTGATTCTAACAATCCCACTCCCACTTACAATCAAGTTGATCTTAATTTTACCAATAGTCAAGGGTTAACAGATACCAATGGTAATGTAATTGAAAACATTTCGGATTTAGTTATTACCGATAATACTCCTAACTCCCTCGCTTATCAATACAACCCCACCAGTGGCAACAGTCAAAATTATATCAATCCCAGTCTCTTTTTAGCTTTTAATACTTCTTTAGAGCCTAGTGTAACTCCTGAGCTCGATCGATTTACTGTCAGCGCCAACAACACTAACTTATCTATTACTAATGCTCAAGTTAGCAATAATGGGGTTTTATTAACTTTTGCTTCATCGGTGACAAATCAATCTTTACAAAATGTCTCCATTAGTTATAACAATGATAGTTCGTTAGGCAATAATCCCTTAAAAGATACTAATAAAAATTTGATCGAATCCTTTACGGTTCAAAACGCTATATCAACCCAAGTTTCTCAATCCACTGTTTTCATCAATAACGACAATGGCAATCTGACATTATCCGACATCCTTGACGATTATAGCGTCACTGTCACTAACGCTGATGGAACGGTTAATAGCGTTACCGTGCAAAGTATTTCTTTGAGAGGAGAAAATGCCGTCTTAACTCTCACTCAAAATGTATCCCCCGATCAAACTGTCAGTATCACTTATAACAATCAAAATATCGGCAATTCCTTAGTAACAGGGATGACTCCTCCTGTCGTCTCTACTCAAGCACTCATGGCAAATATTGAGGCGGATTTAGGACAAGATAGTAGCCCCTTTATTGTTTCAGGTGGTTCATCTCCTTTATTGGCTTGGGTAGCGGAAGTTCCGCCTTTAGAACCCATCGCAGGTTTTGTCAATGGGCAAACTATCACCCTCAATTTTATCGATGAATTAGGTAACAATACTAATGTACCAAAAGGTGAACAATTTACCGTCACCGATAGTAATAATAATAGCTATACCATAGGCAATATTAGTATTTCTGGGAATAGCCTCACTTTAACTCTTGATACATCAGTCAGTACCGACACTGAACTAAAGATCGGTTACAATCTTTCTACTCCTACGGGTAACAATAATAATCTTTTCCTTGATAATTCCCAGACAAATACCACTCTTTGGGTTAATAATTTTAGCGACTTTGCCCTCACTAACACCACTAATAATAGCAATGCTCCCGTAATGTTGGGGGCTGGTTCGATCGTGGAAAGCAGTACCACAAATCAAATTACCCTCGTTTTTGATCAAAACTTAATCGCTCAGGGTGTCACCAATAGCAATTTTACCGTAGAAAGCAATGGAGTCGTATTTTCGATCGAACCTAACGTCACCATTAACGACAATACGGTTATTTTATCCGTGCAACCCCCAGAAGGTCGAAATCTCATCGGTAATGGAGATATTGTCACCGTCAGTTATACAGGAAATACTTTATCAGGTAGTAACGGTAATGTAGCGAATTTTAGCAATCAACCCGTTATCACTTCTCCTTCTACCCCCACCACTGTTATTAAATACGCCCTACTAAATTCATCTGAATCTAACCTCGTTAACAATATTAGTAGCATTCCGGGTACAGGAGGCTTTAACTTTAATCCCGTAGGTGCTTATAATGCTAGTAACAATACTACGGTGTTAGTTTGGTCAAATGCCAATAGTAGCGACATCAACACTAACCTTGTGTCAGGAGAGTTTTACACCGATGATGAAGCTACCTTAATTAATGAAAGTTTAAATCAATCTGACGTTTACTACTCTATTTATAGCCCCTCTAGCCAAACTTGGACTGTAGCGTCTCCCATAGCACAACAAGAAGGCTCAGAAGGCAAAATCGTCATCGGTGAATGGATTAATAATCAACTAATGACGGCATGGATTAACTATAACAACGGAGAATCCACTATTTACTGGTCAAGTCTTAGCTATAATAATGGGGTAGCTACTTGGAGTACTCCCGCAATTCTCTATGCAGACGCAAATCCTGATCCCTTAACAGAGTTAAGTATTGTCACCATTGACGGTAAACCAACGGTTTTATGGACAGAAACTCAAGCAATATCCTATAGCCAATTAACGGACAATGAATCCCCCCTCCTGTACTATCGTTTAGCGGAAACAAGTGGTACAACCCTTGTCAATGAGGGCATTTATGGAGCAGGTGGTAATGGTACTTATAGCGGTTCAGTAACATTTAATGAGGTAGGTGCATTAGAGAATACCACTACTAATGAGGGAGATGTTAACCCTGCGGTATTATTTAACAATGGTGATAGTGCCATTTCTTCCACTATTCCTTTATCGGGAGTTTCTTTTAGTGTAGAATTTTGGTTTAAAGTTCCCTCTTTACCCTCCAGTTCGATCGATCTGGTATCTGTCAGTAATTTATTAAGTATCAGTCTCAAAAATACGGGATTATCCCTGAATTTGAATGGGCAAACCTTAAACTCAGAAAACTTTACTCCTTCGGCGAATGAATGGTATTATGTCGTTGCCACCTATGACGGGGAAATCGATACCGCTACCCTTTATATCAACGGGAAACCGTCTGTCACTCAAGACAATTTGGAGTTAACCCTCCCTAGTAGTGCGACTATGACGTTAGCTAGTGCCTCTAATACCAGTGGCGTTTATTTAGATGAGGTAGCTTTTTATCGTCAAGCCTTAGCCTATAACGAAACTTCCGATTTATCAGATTTTGGTAATTTAACCCCCTCTCAAATTTCCCAACTTCTATTTAATGTCAATCCCATCGGTAATAAGTATAACTCTCAATATATCGCTCCTTTGCCCCCTGGACCTAATACGAATTATGTCACCTATGAGAATGGTCAATGGGGTATTCCTAGCTCGATCGATCCTACCTATAAACCTATCGCTACGCAACTATCAGACGCTAATAACCCCGAATGGGATGTTACTTCCTACACCAGTGCTAACAGTAGTGGCTACGTCAATCCTAATGGTAATACTGATATTTTCTTATCCTTAAACTTGGGTAATCAGGTGACAGGCACTAAAATCAGTTCGATCGAAGTTACTGCGATTAATAGCAATAATGAAACCATTACATGGAGTGTAGGCAATACCAACGGTTATCAATTAGCCGTAGCGCAAGGGAATAAACTGCTCAATCCTGTTAACCCTAATGGTAGTTTTGACTATACCATCCTTAGTCCTAGTGTGGACTTGGATTTATTCCTCGATGCAGGAAATAACACTTTCTCTAGTAGCACTAATTTTAACGTCACCATCAATTATAGTACGGGAAACCCTAGCACTCAAACGTTACAAGCAGGAAATGTCACCAGTGAACCCACAACCATCAATTCTAACCAAGTATTAGGTATCGCCACTGTTACTGAAGCCAATGATTCTTCCCTAGCCTTAATCGATAGTGGTTTTATCATCAATACCAATAACCCTAGTATGGGATATTCGATCGTCTCGGGTAATTTTAATGGGGATACTTATACCTATACCAATTCATCAGGCAATCAAGTAACTGCACCTTTAATGGATACTGCGGTTGCTAATCGAGGCTACACTAACACATCTGGTACTGTGTTAGGACAAGGTACAATCCAAATTCTTTTTGGCGGAGGAGCAGTCTTATCTAACAATGAAAGCAATCCTCTTACTACCACTGATTTAAGCGGAAATCCCAACGGTGTCTTAATTACTGGGTTAAGTGATACAGGACAAGCCAATGGCGATTTCCCCTTTAGTATGGCAACGGGGGATGTTGATGGTGATGGTTATGATGATCTTATCATTGGTGATCCTAATGCTAACCAAGTATATGTCATCTATGGCTCAGAAATGACGGCGGGAAGAACTATTGATGTCACCAATTTGGGTAATCAAGGTTATGTTATTAATGCTCCCACTTCTAACATTGGCTTTGGTTATTCCGTAGCGGTGGGTAATTTTAATAGTAATGCTCAATCTAATGGCACTTATGCCAGTGGTACTAAATTCGATATTGTCATCGGCGCCCCCGGTGCCAATAATGGTAATGGAGCGGTTTACGTTGCTTTTGACGGTACTTCTACCCTTTCCACTATCTACAATTCCATTAATACGGGAGAATTAGCAGGTTATAGCCTTGCCGTTTCTAGTCTTACCGCTAAAACGAAAACCTTTACAGGTAATACAACATCTGATGATTTAATCATAGGTGCGATCGGCTATGAAAGTGCCGTCACTAATCAATGGAATGGTTTAAACGGACTTCCTCGCAGTGCCAATGATAACCCAAGTGGACAATCTTTCCCCTCTACTTCTACCGCCGAAATTGGTGCTGTCTATGTTTATCAAAGTAATGGCACTGAAACTTTAAGCCCATATATGAGCTATACGGGTTCAACTTTACCATCCGGCAACGGTACAGCTAATAATGGTAACTTAGGAAGTGCTTTAAACAGTACAGACTTAGATGGTGATGGAGTTAACGATTTAGCGATTTCTGCCCCCGGAGACGCTAATAACAAAGGAGCAATATATGTTCTCAAAGGTGGACTCGCCAAAAATACAACTTCTCAAAATATCACAAGTGTAGCTAACTTAGGCATTGTGGGAGGGCTTTCCTTTAGTCAAACAGGGGCAATTATTACTTCCCCCGGAGATGTCAATAACGATGGTTATGCCGACTTTTTGATTACTGCCCCTCAAGGTGCAAACGGTACAGGGCAAGGTTATGTACTTTTTGGACCTCTTAATCTCAGTGACATTGGTACTATTTTTGACCTCAACGTTACCGCTAATGACAGTAAAAAGACTTTCTTACTCAATGGAGATCAACCTTATCAGCTAGTGGGTGCTGGTGCTAGTGGTATTGGGGATGTCAATGGGGATGGCGTGGACGATTTAATGATTAGTGCGCCTAACGCTGGACAGTTATATACTATCTATGGTCATCCTTGGTTAGCGGACGATGGTAGTATCAAATTAGCGGATATTTCTGCGAATAATGGTTTTATCATTGATGGTGATCTTTATACCGTCAATAGCAATGGTTATATTTTAGGGTTAAGCAATTCTAGCACTAATTCTACATACAAAATTAATATCCCCGTGGGTGTCTTATTTTTACTCAATCCTCAAGGGGAAGTCATTTGGCAAACAAATAATACTACCCCTGCTGTACAAGCACTGATGCAGACCGATGGTAATTTTGTTCTCTATAGTCAAGCACAACCACTTAATGAACCGGGTTCGGCGGAATTTGCTGTGTGGGCGGCTGGTAGTAATACCTCTGATGGTGCTTATCTGAGTTTAGCGGAAGATGGAGGTTTATATATTGTCAACAATAACGGTACTATTAACAAAACCTTAAATCAAGGTTCGGCTAGTGCCACTACTAATAATACTACTTTACAAGAAGCTAATCAAATTACCTCTAATTCTAGTACTTTTATTACGAACGATTTACAAGGTGTTGGTTTAACGGGTAATGGTAATAATGTGGTGATGTTAGGGGATGTCAATGGTGATGGTTTTGCTGATGTGCTTTCTGGTGGTAGTGACTCAGGAGGAATTTTAATTTTTGGTAATAGTACCACTAATCTAGTAGATGCCTCTGTTGGTAGCGATGATATAATTATTACCGTATCAAATCACACTATCAATCAGTTTTTAGCCTTAGGAGATATTAACGGCGATGGTTTACAAGATTTGGGAGTTATTGATAATGATAATAACTTCTATGTACAGTTAGGTTCTGCTAATTTACCTACCCTTGGTAGCTCGATCGAACTTAGTAGTGTGTTAAAAACTTCTATTAACAATGGGGTTGCCCTAGGGGATTATAACGGTGATGGTTATGATGACGTAATGTTAACTAGCACCAACAATGAAACATCTATTTATTTTGGTAACGTCCAAGGTAATTTATCATCTTCTGTCAATGTTGGTTCAGGAGTTTATAAACCAACAGGAGATGTAAATGGTGATGGTTACAGTGATTTTAGTTATCAATCTAGTAGTGCAGAAACTTCTACCAGTATTGGCTATGCCAATGGATTCAATAACTTAGAAATTTCTTATGGCAACTCAAACAAAACCGTTAG
>NZ_JBLZFY010000072.1:0-21124 GCF_050753365.1 Geminocystis sp. CENA526 | reverse complement strand
GGTTGAGGTGGTTAACCTATAGTTATTTTATCACGTCACTGGCGATTCATCCCACACTTGTTTTAATTATTTTTTTTACTCGAAAACAAAGTGTGGGGCTTCTCGCCGTTTAAGCTAAATTATCGATGATCCCTACTTAATAAATAGCATCTCTTGATAAGTGGGTAAAGGCCACAACTCGTCAGAAATTTCAGCTTCTAAGGCATCGGCATATTTGCGCACTTCGTCCATTAACGATCGAACGGTTTTAGCATAATATTGAAGATGATCTTTAGTACTGTCAAAATCATGTTTACTAAGGGCATGGCTTAATTTATAGACTTCTGCCATCATCGTATCATTTAATTGAGCCACTTTTTTAACAGGAGTGGTATCAACTTCAATACCAATTTCCTTGAGACTACCCATAGTAGCAGTAAGATTGGATAAATATTTCATCGCCGCAGGATAGATAATGGTTTTCGCCATGCTAATCACTAATTTAGCTTCCACTTCAAGGGAAAGTAAATATTGTTCGGCATAGACTTCATAACGACTTTCTAACTCTACGGGAGATAGTACTCCAGTTCTTTCAAATAATTCCTCAATATATTTTTCGGTTAAAACAGGTAAAGCATCTGCTGTTGTGGGTAAATTAGCTAAACCTCTTTCTTCCACTGCCATTTTATGCCATTCTTCGGAATAACCATTACCGCCGAAAACTACGTTACCGTGTTTTTCCATGATTTCCTTGAGGATTTTGTGAATAGCAATATTTAATTCTGTACCGTTGCTCAATTCGGCTTCTAATTTTTCTGCAATCCAGTTCAAGGAGTCCGCTAAAATGGTATTCATGGCTACTAAAGGACCAGCTACCGATTGTCCTGAACCTACAGCACGAAACTCGAAACGATTACCCGTAAAGGCAAAGGGAGAAGTACGATTTCGATCGCCGGGGTCTTTTTGAAACTCTGGTAAAGTATCAACACCGATATTCATAGTTTGAGCTAGTTGACAACCTTTAATCTCTCCGTTACGGATTTGTTCAAAAACGTCCTCTAATTGTGAACCCAAATACACGGACATAATGGCAGGAGGGGCTTCATTTGCGCCTAAACGGTGATCATTACTAGCAGTTGCGACAACAGCGCGTAAAAGGGGACCGTATTTATGAACGCCTCGAATCACTGCACCACAAAAGATCAAGAATTGAGCGTTAGCGTGAGGAGTGTCACCCGGATCTAATAAGTTACCTTGTGTAGCATTGCCTACAGACCAGTTAACGTGCTTACCTGAGCCGTTAATACCTGCAAAGGGTTTCTCATGGAGTAAACAGATAAAACCGTGTTTTTTCGCCATTTTGCGTAAAATGGTCATGGTTAACTGTTGATGATCTGTCGCTACGTTTGCCGCTTCAAAGAAGGGAGCTAATTCAAATTGTCCAGGGGCGACTTCGTTATGACGGGTTTTCGCTGGAATCCCTAAACGATACATGGATTCTTCCACATCTTGCATGAACACTTGTACTCTTTCAGGAATCGCACCGAAGTAGTGATCATCAAATTCTTGTCCTTTAGCGGAGGGTTTGCCAAATAAAGTTCTACCTGCCAATAATAAGTCAGGACGACTATGGGCAAAATTGGCATCAACTAAGAAGTACTCTTGTTCAGCACCACAACTGGAGTTGACGGGAGCAATATCTTGATGTCCTAATAATTTTAAGACTTTACGAGCGGCTTTATTCATGGCGGCGTTCGATCGAAGGAGGGGAGTTTTCTTGTCTAAGGCTTCCCCAGTCCAAGATACAAATACTGTAGGAATACAAAGAGTTACGCCATTATCGGTTTCCATGACATAAGCAGGGCTGGTGACATCCCAAGCAGTATAGCCTCTAGCTTCAAAGGTCGATCGAATTCCCCCATTAGGGAAAGAAGAGCCATCAGGTTCACCTTTTACTAACACTTTACCAGCAAACTCAGAAATGACAGAACCGTCACCCTGTACGGACACAAAACCATCATGTTTTTCTGCTGTAGAGTTGGTGAGGGGATAGAAAACGTGGGCGTAATAGAGGGCTTTTTTGGAAATTGCCCAGTCTCTCATCGCCGTAGCCACCACATCAGCGATAGACACATCAAGAGGTTCGCCTGTTTGAATGGTTTTTTTCAGAGATTTAAAAATATCTTTAGGAAGGCACTCCTGCATCTTAGCGAGGGTAAAAACATCTTTTGCCCACATTTCTTCTAATCGTTTAGGGCTGTTAAAAGGCTTAACTTGTCTGTTGGTAATTTCTTTTATAGCCTGAACCCGTGAATTATTTCCGCTCATAGTTACTTTTTTTTTAAACATAATCTTCCATTCTAAGAAGTTAAGACTTTGATAAAAGTCCATTGAGAACAATTTGTCAATTTATCAAGAAGCTAAGTCTGTTGAAAAAGTCTTTTGATGAAGATAGGGAAGAGGGAAAAGGGAAGAGGGAAAAGGGAAGAGTGAATAGCTTACAAAATCAAGGTTTCGAGGCTTTGTATTGACATATAATTACAAGATTGTTGTGAATAAAATTCCGTAAAAAATGCTCATTTTTTGAGTGAAAATTGCTAAAACTGCACACTTTTTTAGTAATGTAGTTTGTCTAAACCCTTGATTTTAATAGACTTCTGATTTATTCAGCAAACCCGAATTAAGAATTAAAAACTATTCATTATTCATTATTCATTATTCATTATTCACTATCCTCATCAAAATACTTTTTCAGCACCCCTATGGAGGTTTTTCCCTCCCGTATCTAACAGCTACTGTTGACGGTGTTCATTGAGTGTTCCACAATGATAACAATAAGGCATAAATTTATAAGTTAAATTATGACAATTTTCACATTCTACATATTGATAATAACCACAATGAGGACAATGATTATGATGACTTTGAATTTTTTTACCACAATTTAAACAACGAGATTTTTCAATTCTTTTACTTGCTTGACTTTTCGGATTAAAGACAATTTGTTGAAAAAATTTGATAATACCAAAACCAATGACAGGAATAATAAAAATGTATAAATAGCTAATTAAAAATATTAATCCTCCGAAAATAACGGTAATAATATCAAATAAAAACTTAAAAATTACGCCTACTTGTAAAAACTCAAATACTTTAATCAATAAAGGGATAAAAAAGATAACTAATAAATGCCAACTCATCAAGGCAATTAATCCATATCCTTTTTCTAAGGCTACTTTATGAATCCATAAACTGATAAAGATAAGGGGTATTAAAAATAAAAGTTGTAAAAATATTTGGATAGTCGGATACCAAAAAGAAGCCCTTTCATAACCAGCTTTTACCGCTTCAAATTTGTCTTGAGCATTTAATAAGTTTAAGAAATTAACACTTTCATTACTAGCTAATAATTCTTGTTTTAAATTGTTTATTTCACTCTCAAGATTAGCGATAGTAAGATTATTTTTATCTAATTCCTGTTTTGCTTGTTGGGCTTGAATTTCATTAATCGATAAATTACTTGGTTGTCCTGCTATTTTTTCTAATAAAGTAGAGTCGTATTGACTGCGAATATTGCGATTTTTTTCTTGGAGGGAAGCTACTTGTTTTTGTTTAGTCTCAATGGTAGTAAAAATCTGTTTATTATTAGGTTGATTTATTTGATTTTTCAGATTGTCAAAATCTGTACAAATAGGGGATACTTTACCTAATTTATTTTGATTATATTCTCTTTCATATTCTGGTATATTGGGACTTCTATTTAAGGCTTCACTTACTATAATAAAATCTTTATCTTGTCTTGTATCTGTTTGATAACTTTGCCATGGAGAATAACAAAAATAGGCTTGAGAAGGACTTAAATACCATCGGCTAATGTCATCTAATCCTGCGAAAACATTAAACAAAATAAACAAATCAATGAGAATAATAACCGTTAAACTTACTTTGTTAACTGGTTCATCATTGATCTTTCTGGATTTCGTAAAAAATACACTGATAAAATCCCCAATTTGTCTAAACATTTTTGTCCTATTTTATCTTTTGACAATTCATCCTAATTCTACCAAAAATTAAAGTCGATCGAAATCTCTCACAAAATACTATTTTGGGTGGGGGTTATGAAAATGACTAAGATACAATAAATTTTATAATTTCACTAACGTGACGCAGATTATGTTTTGATTTCACATTAGGACTTAAATAGTTTAACTCCATTGCTACCCTTTTAACCATTCGATCGAGACTAGAATGAGATCTATATTTACAGACTTGAGTAGTAAAATCAAGAATTGCCTTAGTATATAAAGATGGATTATGATCTTTTTCGAGAATTTCTTTACCTATTTTGCCCATATTTTGATACTTTTGAGGATTATCAAGAAAATCTTGTAAATGTCTCTGAATATCCTCAATTTCGTGATTATGTCTCACAAAAGCAACGGCAGAGGGGTTTAAATTACGATACCAACCAATATCAGTAACAAGGGAAGGTAAGCCATGACTCCAAAGCCGTAGTTGACTCCCCGAAGCCTCTCCCATAGTTGGATACCGTAAATTTAATGCTAAATCCGCTTGAGTTAAAGCGTTGTTTAATTCATCATCAGAAACAAAACCATGAATAGTTACTAAATTTTCTAAATTTAATGTTTTAATTTGCGTTTGAATATAATTTTCATCCCATAATTCACCATAAATGTCTAAAGAAAAACTGTTTTTATGTGGGAATTGTGATAATGCTTGTAAAATTGACGTTAAACGGCGGTTTTTGCCGATAAAACCAAAAATAATGAGTTTATAGGGAATACTAGAGGTTTTGATGGATATAACAGGGTTAGAATTATCGTTAATATAAGGAAGGGGAGTATATCCTGTTATCCACTGATTAGATTTTCCTAAAGTTAAGTATGTGTTTTTATTATGGGTGATGACTCCTAAAGCATTTTCTAAAGCAAGGGGCGTTAAGGGATAATTGTCTGTCATAAATTCTATGGATTTATAACCATGTAAAAATAATCGAGCATTTTTTTCTCCTTCTTTTCCATAAGTGTTTTTCATATACTGGATATAGTTATTTTTATCCTCTGATAGCATATAAAAAAAGTCTTGCATTTTCTCATCATGAAGAATAACAATGCCGGGGAATTGTCGAGAAATGTACCAGATACTATCATGAAAACTAGCATTATTACCTAGGTTATAAATATTGACATCCCCTTGATTTAATTCAAATACGGGAAGTTTCTCTAATGTATATTGTTTAACCACAGCATATTTTTCTAAATCTTGATTCCAGTGTGATTGATTTGTCCAAAGTGTTATATCTAATTTTTCTTGTAAATAAGGTAAAATTTTTTGTGTGTAGTTACCTATTTCTGTTTTAGCGGGTGGTAAGGGAGAAAACCAATTTATTTTCATGGGGTAGTTAATTTTTCAATGACATTTGACCAAGTAATATTCATAGATTCATAATGTTTTCTAGCATTTTTGCCCATTGTACTTGATAAGTTACGATCGATCCACAATTTATCCATTACTTGGGCGATACTCAAAGGGTTAGCATCTGCAATAATACCAGTTTCTTCTTCTATGATAAATTCTAAAGGACCTCCTGAATCACTGCAACTAATGACAGGCTTTGACGCTAACATTCCCTCCAGAGTTACATAACCATAATCTTCATCTAACGGCGGATATATCACCCCTAAACACTCGGCATAATATTTTAATTTCTCCTCCTCAGAAATCCTCCCAACAAAAATGGCTCGATCGAGAATGCCTAATTTTTCTGCTAAAATCTGTAAATCTCGATCGTACTTACCGTCATCAGCGCCTCCAGCAAAGACAACTTTAACGGGATAATGAGTTTTTGCCATAGCCTCTAAAATCAATTCTTGTCTTTTAATTTTGGTTAAGCGACTAGGAAAAAAGAAATAACTTTGAGAATCTTCACAATAAAACTGATGGGCATTTTTAGGGGGATGATAAAGGGGAATAGAATCCACTCCATTAAATTTTTTCAGTCTTTTAGCGACATTGTGAGAATTGGCAAAAATTTTACGACACTCAGCAAAAGCCTTATTATCACTGTTAATAATCGTATCTTTCACCTGTTGCCCATCAGGATTATGGGCTAAACCACACATCGGATTATTCCATAAATCATAAGCATCTCGATGTTGATGAAGTAACCATAAAACTTTATTATCGTGGGGTGTTAAATAAGCAGGAAATTTTAAAGGTATCAGCAAATCAATTTTTTGTCCACTAGATTCTGTAATATCCAATAAACGAAACATCAGCATTGTATCTAATATTCGTTGATTAGGATAGGTTTTAAAGGGAATAGTTACCAATTCCACTTCATAACCAAATTCTTTTAAGGCTTTGACTAAGGAATCGGCATGAATTTCCGCCCCCCCCATGATAAAAGGTGCTGATACAGAAAGAACGACTATTTTCATGGTTTATATCCAATTACAGCATAATCTTGACTACAATAAAAGTATTCATTAAATCTATTTGCTAATTCCCCTCCTTCAATATTCTGATGGGAGATAGGATGCAGGTTAACAATTTCGACATTAACAAAACCGATCGATTCTAGCAAAAATTTGACCATTGCACTAGGCAACGGATTACGATGAGTCGGATCGATATAAAAATTACGACTAGCTACTAATATGTTGTCAGGATTTGGGGTTTCAAAAATCACTAATCCTCCCGATTTCAAAACCCGTAAACTTTCGCTCAATAATTGCCATAAAATAGGAAAAGGTAAATGTTCAATTAAATGAAATCCTGTAATTAATTTTATACTTTGGTTCGATCGAGACTGCAAATAATTTATTCCATCTTGGCTAACGACATCGAAACCTCTTTCTCGACACTCTTGCACCATAATATCATTAAGATCAATTCCTTGGGCTTTATATCCAGACTCTTGCAATAATTCTAACCATTCTCCTCTGCCACACCCTATATCTAAAATTTCTACATTGGAAGCGTCAATATTTAAGTCTTTTAATAAAGAAAAATAATCTTGTTTTTGCTGATTTTTAATATCTGCTCTTGAGCCTCTAAATTTGTTTTCTAAAGCTAAATAAAAACTATCTAAATACTTATATTCTTTTTGAGGCGATAATTGTTCATCATTATTATCTTTGTTTATATTTTTCTCAGATTGTTGATTAATAAACCAGTTTAATAAGGTTTTTTGTTGTGTTAAATCCCCTTGAAAATACACTGTTTTATAAAATAAATCTTCTTGTCTTTTTTCCAGATGATTAAATTTTTCATAAACTTGATTATTTTTTTCATCTAAATTATAATTTAATAAATCAAAATTCAGAGCCATTTTACTTAACTCATTCTGAGAATGTAAATTAACTTTTTTAATTTCTTCTAACAACATTTGATTAAGTTTTACCGATTCTTCTAAAGCTCCGATAATATTATTATTAACTTCTCTTTGGTCTTTAAATAAGACATTTAATATTTTTAATAATAACTTGCCAAAAGGTTTAAATATAACTAGAGGAAATTTATGAAAAGAATCTGGTAATGTCTCTCTGATTTGCACCCTTGATTTAGCGGTATTAATAAAACCTTGAAGATATTTAATTTGAGATTCCATAATATTTAAGGGAAAATTGATAGGCTCTAGTATATTATTATTCGTTTTATTCGTCTTAAGATTTTTAATTTCTTTAATCAGTTTATTTTCAATTTCTTCCTTGGTAATATTGATGTATTTTGTTTCTATCATGCTGTACCTTAGTTAAATATTTGTGATTTTTGTTGGGTTACGCTACTAACCCAACCTACAAATTCATTCATTCCACATCGACTTAATTCTGTTTTAGGAGGGCTAAAGTCTATTAAACTAAGACAGCTAAAGCCGAATCTACTTGATTTTGAGTAGTAGTAAAAGTGTTTACGGGGTCTAACCAATTTCGTCCAAAAATTTCGCCCTCAGCCCCCCGATAAGCATTTCTTTCTTGAGCAGTGTTAATGGAATTGGAAAACAAATCCGCACTGGTTATTTTATTTCTTAAGACAATAATATCTTGATTTTGAGCGCCTAAAGCTACTTCTAAGGCAAAACTAGCTAAGGTGACGGCACCGTTATTAAGTTGATTCGTCCAATAATTTAAGCCTTGGGTTTCTGCATTTCGATCGAACGCAAAGTTATAGACTTGATTAACTTTTTGACTATTACTCATGCCACGAAATAAACGATCAGCTTCGGCAGAATTACCAAAATCATTCACGATTCGATCATAGATAGTTTTTGTATTGCCTGTTAAAACATCTCCTCGACGGGGAGAATAGTTAACATTGTTATTGCTCAAAGTTGTATTCCAAAAATTAACGCCACTAGGATCAGCAGGTCTGCCATAATAAGCAACATAAGCTATTTGTGCCGTGCCACCTCTTAAGGTTAAGGCACTTGTATTTGTAGTACCAGCATTCGCATAAGAAGCGATAATTTCATATTGTCCATCCCCAGATAATCTTTCTAATTGAACAAAACCTCGTCCTTGCTCCACAGGTATAGCTACAAAACCTGCACCTTCAATTCTTTGTTCACTTAATAATTGATCCCTTGTATCAAAAATTTCATTAGAATTAGAGTCATCAAAAACTTTCAGATTGATAACTGGATTTCCAAAATCTGTAGCTAACTGACCAAAAATTACTCCAGTGGTTGACGTTGTGTATTCTATGGCATGAAATTCCGTATCTGGGAATAAAAAGTCTGAGAAAGTACCAGTATTGTTTGGTGATAAATTAATTGCTACTTGATTGTTAGCAACATTTTGTGTTGATGTTAATGAAAGATTATATTGAATATTATTATTGCTACCAAAGGGAAAAACTTTTATGAATTTGTTTAAGTTACTGTCACTCGTTAGTTTAATAACTTCTTCCTCAGTACCTCCTCTTATTGAAGAATCCAATAGACGATCGTTATCATCTAAAATTCCATTAGAGTTAGTGTCTTCGTAAAGTTCTACATCAGCATCACCCCCGATAATATTAAAAAGGTTTAAGTGTACAATCCCTAAACCATTGTCTAATTTAAACAAAAATGTGTCAGGAGAGGCTTGGGTTGTCGTTCCTGTCGCTGTAAAAAAACTACCGTCCACCACTCCTGAACTGTTGCCTAAGTTCGCATTGACCATAATCTCATAATCTCTTATACAAAAGTAACACTTATATTATATGTTGAATATTATAAAAACAGCCAATGTTATTAACAAAATGTAATAAAATTAATAATTTTTATTTCTACAGTATGGCGTTCAAATTATTAAAAAATTTTTTTCAGTAATTTCCTTTTTTAAAGCTGTATATATTTTTTAAATACTTGTTAATTTTATTTTTTTTGATGATAATTAAAGTATAAAATTTAGCCACCTATTCTTGATTCATAGTGATCGAATATGGGTGGCTTGTGCTTATTTTTAGGAAGGTAAATTACTAGGAAATAAAGTATTGTTAAAGGAGTCCATTTTTTCCTCTTTTGAGAAAGTATAGTAATCTTGCAATAGTTGAGAGACTAATTGATGTTTAATCCGCATTAAAACACCTTTTAGTAAACTATTACCAGTGGTTTGTAAAATAGATTTTGGGGTTAACCACAAAGGAGGAGGTAAATCAACTTTGACGGTTAAATTTGCTTGTCCTTGTAAATAGGTTTTTCCTTCTCTTTCTATGGGGGTTAATTTTCCTTTTAAGTCGAGAGAAAATCTTTGATTTATATAGTCAATTCCTTTGATTTCACAAGATTCTGATTGCAAGTAAACATTTCCACTTGCCCCCGTCCAAACTTTTAAAATCACGGTGGGTTGAAAGTGATAAATTTCTAAAAAATTAATGGGCTTCATTTGCAGTTGATAACGATCGAAACCCAGTACTTTCATTAATCTTTCATTAGCAATAGTTTTGACAAGACGAAAGGGTTGTCTTAGATAGTGTTGAATGGGGATAGTTTGTTGTTTGACTTCCAAATTCACCGTTTCTTGTGCCTGAAAATAAATTTCGCTATGGTTAAACAATGATTGTAACTCCTTACTTGAGGTAAAATTAATTCTCAATTGTACGATATTAGGAACTCTATCTTTCGTTATCCATGGATTGCTTTTTACAACAACTTCGCAAAGAGCATCGATTGCTTTAGCGGTGAGATGTATTGCGACACAATATGCGGGTGTCGAGAATATTTTTTCTAAAATTAGTTGTCATTTTTTATTTTACTATGCTAAGATATTTACGTCAGCACAAATAAAGTAAAATGTTTATCCTGGAGTTTAAGGCAGTAGGCAAAACAACTCAATACCAAGCCATAGATGAAGCGATTAGAACAGTTCATTCGCAATAAATCCCTTCGTTTTTGGATGGATAATAAAGGTGTAGGTCAAAAAGGCTTATATCATTATTCCACTATATTGCGTAAAGAGTTTCCTTTTGTTGCTGATTTAAACTCAAGTGCTTGTCAGGCATCTGTCGAACCAACTTGGTCTGCTATATCTCGTTTTTATGATAAGTGTAAACAGCCTAATATCAAAAAGAAAGGCTATCCAAAATTCAAAAAAAATCAGAGAAGCGTAGAATATAAGACAAGCGGTTGGAAGTTGTCTGAAGACAGAAAATCTATCACTTTCACTGACAAAAAAGGAATAGGGAAGTTGAAACTCAAAGGTAGTCGAGATTTAAACTATTTCCAGATTGATCAGATCAAAAGAGTGAGAATTGTTAAACGTGCTGACGGGTACTATGTCCAATTCAACATCAAAGAAGATGTAAGGGCAATAAAACCAAAAGAATATGAACCTACTAAACATTGTGTAGGTATTGATGTTGGTTTAAAATACTTTTATGCTGATAGTGATGGAAATGTACTGTTTCAAAAAACTACTTAAAAGCTAAAAATCGATATGCTCGGAAACATCTAAAAGTAAGTAGGCAACGAGAAGAGTTCGCCAAAGAGAAGGCACTGCGTTTAATTCAATCTAGCGATTTGATCGCCTACGAAGATTTAGCTGTGAAGAACATGGTAAGAAATCGACATTTAGCAAAAAGTATTAGTGATGCGGCTTGGAGTAACTTTAGACGTTGGTTAGAATATTTTGGGTATAAATATGGGAAAATAACAGTAGCTGTACCCCCTTATAATACTAGCCAAGATTGTTCTAATTGTGGTCAAAAAGTACAAAAATCTCTGTCAGTCAGAACCCATATATGTCCTCATTGTGGATTCATTTGTGATAGAGATATTAATGCGGCTATCAATATTTTGAAAAAGGCTCTAAGTACCGTAGGGCATACGGGAACTTTTGTCTTTAAGGCAATAAACGCTTGGGGAGAAGATGCCTCTATTTTGATTGGTAGCAATACCTGTCAGGGTAAGCAACCTCTATGAACCAAGAATCCCACGTACTTCAGTCGTGGGAGTGTCAAATCATATAAAAAGATTTTTCAAATATAAAGAAACAATGTTGATTCAAGATTTATCATTACAAAAAAGGCAGTTTTTTATTAATTTAATCAAAAAAAGAGTAAAATCAGGTACGGGTAGTAGTGTCGAATTTTTACACAAACGTACTTGGACTTATCCTGTGAGTAACTTAAATTCTATTATCACACACGCATCTTTTGTTATTGTCGGGGGTATCGCAACTCGATTGTATATGCCTGAAAGAATGACATTAGATATTGATATTTTAATTAAACCTGAAGATTGTGAACTTGTTTATCAAGATTTGCAAAATGCTAATAGCCAAAAAATTGGAGATTTAAGCATTTCAGGTAGTCAATGGCAATTAGCAGATAATACTTCTTTAGACGTATTGGTAGGGGAAGATGAATGGGTTGCAGAGGCGATTTCTAAACCTAATTATGCCCCAGATGGTTTGCCCATAATTGCTTTACCTTATCTAATCTTGATGAAATTATCAGCTAGTCGCACTCAGGATTTAGCAGATATTAGTAGAATGTTGGGTTTAGCAAAAGAGCCAGAATTAATTAAAATTAGAGAAGTTGTAAAAACATATTTACCTAGTGCGATCGAAGATTTAGAAAGTTTAATTATGTTAGGTAAACTAGAATTAGAAAATTAAAATAATTAATTATCTTTATAACAGGAAATATCCATCATGTCATTCAATAACTATAAAAATATTAATGATGTTTTACAACAATTTCCCTTTTCTTATCAAGAAGATAATTTTATTAAGGAAATCGAATTTAACATTGATCCTTATTTTGTTAATCGATTAGAATTAATCATCAAAGAAGGAATTGTTTTTAACTCTGAATATGCTATTTGTGAAAATATAATATCTCCAATTTTAGTAGAAATTTGGCTTAAATATAGAGAAAAACTAATATTGTGGAGTCATCAACCTTTAAAATATGACGAAAATTTATCAGGTATTCCTGATTATATGATTGCGCAACGATCGCCCAGAGGAAAAGTAATTTTAGAACAACCTTATTTAATTTTAGTAGAAGCTAAAAAAGATAATTTTGAAGAAGGTTGGGGACAATGTTTTGCAGAATTAATAGCAGTTCAAAAACTTAATAATAATCAAAATAATATTGTCTTTGGCATTGTTTCTAACGGTAAAATTTGGGAATTTGGAAAACTACAAGATAGCATTTTTACTAAAAATCTTAAATATTATACTTTAGAAGAACTAGCAAAATTAATGGGAGCAATTAGCTTCTTATTTCAAGAAACTCTTAAACAAATTTAATCTTAATTTTTTCCTTTGAGGCATTTTTAAAATGAAACCCATAACGATCGAAAACTATCAAATATCCCCGAATCATCCCCCCTTCATAGTAGCCGAAATGTCAGGGAATCATAATCAATCCCTCGATCGAGCTTTGCAAATTGTCGAAGCCGCCGCCAAAGCAGGAGTACAGGGTTTAAAACTACAAACTTACACCGCAGGTACAATGACGTTAGACATTGACGAAGGAGAATTTTTCATTAATGATCCTAACAGTTTATGGGCTGGTAATTCCCTTTACAAATTATATCAACAGGCTTACACCCCGTGGGAATGGCACGAACCGATATTTAACCGTTGTCGAGAATTAGGTATAGTTGCCTTTAGTACACCCTTTGATGAATCCGCCGTTGATTTTCTCGAATCTTTAAACACTCCTTGTTATAAAATCGCTTCCTTTGAAAATACTGATTTACCCTTAATTCGCAAGGTAGCCAGTACAGGAAAACCCCTGATTATCTCTACAGGTATGGCAAGTATTGCCGAGTTAGACGAAACCGTCAGAACTGCTAGAAGTGCCGGTTGTGAGGATATAATTTTATTAAAATGCACTAGCACCTACCCTGCAACCCCAGAAAACACTAATATCTTAACTATTCCCCATTTAAGAGATTTATTCGATGTGCAAGTAGGATTATCGGATCATACTATGGGTATTGGGGTATCCGTTGCGAGTGTGGCATTGGGAGCAACTTTCATTGAAAAACATTTTACCCTCGATCGAGCCGATGGTGGAGTGGATGCAGATTTTTCTATGCAACCAGAGGAAATGCAACAGTTAGTTATGGAAAGTAAAAGAGCATGGCAATCCCTCGGTAAAATTAGTTATGGGGCGACAGAAGCCGA
Source organism: Geminocystis sp. CENA526 (assembly GCF_050753365.1). NCBI lineage: Bacteria > Bacillati > Cyanobacteriota > Cyanophyceae > Chroococcales > Geminocystaceae > Geminocystis > Geminocystis sp. CENA526. Next base: position 7,499 of record NZ_JBLZFY010000072.1, on the reverse strand, counting down.
AAAAAAATCCCTAGTTTATCGTCGATCGATCTATATTGTAGAAGACTTAGAAAAAGGGGATATATTAACCTCAGAAAATCTCAGACGGATTCGCCCCGGATATGGATTAGCACCAAAATATTATGATTTATTGTTAGGTAAAAAAGTTAATCAAGCCGTGAAAAAAGGAACACCTTTAACTTGGGAATTGATAGAATAAAATCAAAAGGAGTTATTAATGATAGTTCAATTAAAAGAAAATACAAAATACTTTATATTAGATGATTTAGAAAAAAATGTTTTAAATATATTAAAAACTTTTTTTATTGAATTATATAAAGAAAAATTAGATAAAATAATTTTGTTTGGTTCTCGTGCTAGAGGTGACGATCGCCCCGATTCTGATTATGATATTTTAATTGTCTTAAAAACTGATTTCAACTATTCAGAAGAAATAGATAAAACTAGCAAATTTATCTCAAATATTTCTTTAACATACGATATAGTAATCTCTCGTGGATTTACCAATAGTTTTGATTATGTTAATAGTAATAGTCCTTTTTTTCTTAATATTAGAAAAGAGGGAATTATTTTATGATTAAAGAGCAAGAATATTTATTAATCAAAGCGAAAAGAAGTTTGAATGCAGCTAAAGAATTGAATAATCAAGATTATCCAGAGTTTGCCACATCGAGGGCTTATTATGCTATGTTTTATGTAGCTGAAGCCTTACTTTTATCCGAAAATCTCTCATTTTCTAGTCATTCTGCCGTTATTTCCGCTATTGGTAAATATTTCGTAAAAACCCAGAAAATTCCGTCTCAATATCATCGTTATCTAATTGATACTCAAGATCAAAGAAATAGAGCAGATTATGACTATAACCCTAATTTAAACTCCATTGAAGCGAATAAATTTATTTCCCAAGCGGAAGAAATGTTAAATTTTGCCTATCAGTATTTAACCTCTGAATTATCATAATCTACTATGAATAAATATATCCCTTACGGCAAACAAAATATTAGTCAAGAAGACATCAACGCTGTTATCGAAATTTTACGATCCGATTGGCTTACTCAAGGACCTACTATTGAAAAATTTGAACAAGCTATTGCTGATTATTGTGGAGTTAAATATGCCGTTGCCGTCTCTAGTGCCACCGCAGGACTTCATTTAAGTTGTTTAGCCTTAGAATTAGGGGAAAATGAGCTTTTATGGACATCTCCCATAACTTTTGTCGCTTCTGCTAACTGTGGCTTATACTGCCGTGCAAAAGTGGATTTTGTGGATATAAACCCCTATACCTATAACTTAAGCCTTGAGAGATTAACAGAAAAATTAAAACAAGGAAAAATCCCGAAAATAGTCATTCCTGTTCATTTAGCTGGGCAATCATGCGAAATAGACCAAATTTATCAATTATCCCAACAATACGGCTTTAGAATCATTGAGGATGCTTCCCATGCCATCGGTGCAGAATATCAAGGGAAAAAAGTCGGTAACTGTCAATATTCAGATTTAACAGTGTTTAGCTTCCATCCTGTTAAAATTATCACCACAGGAGAAGGGGGAATAATTACTACCAATAATGAACAGTTATATCAAAAATTAATCCGTTTACGCACCCACGGCATCACTAGAAACCCCGACTTAATGACAGAAGAATTTCACGGCGGTTGGTATTATCAACAATTAGAGTTAGGATTCAATTACCGTATCACCGATATTCAAGCAGGTTTAGGCTTATCGCAACTAAAAAGGTTAGATGAATTTGTCAGTAAAAGACGTTATTTAGCCCAAAGATATAATCAGTTATTAGCAGATTTACCTTTAACTTTATCCTATCAGCATCCTGACACCAATTCTAGTTGGCATTTATATATTATTCGTTTGAAGTTAGATGAAATTAGTAAAAGTCATCAAGAAGTTTTTGAGGAGTTAAGAAAAGCCAATATCGGGGTAAACTTACATTATATTCCTGTTCATTTGCAACCCTATTATCAGAATTTAGGTTTTAATGATGGTGATTTTGCAGAATCGGAAAGTTATTATCGATCGAGCCTGAGTATTCCCTTATATTATGATTTAACTGAGGATGATCAAGACTATATTGTTAATACTTTAAAGAATATTTTGAGTAAATAGATGTCCGCAAAAGATTTATTTCATCAATCAGTGCTTGTCGCTATAGAAAAAGATGGTTGGCGTATTACCCACGATCCTTTTTTCATAAAGTTGAATGATATTGAGTTTTATATTGATTTAGGTGCAGAAAGATTAATTACTGCGCAAAAATCTGGTCAAAAAATAGCGATCGAGATCAAATCTTTTTTGGGCGCTTCTGCCGTTAAAGAATTTCATTTAGCATTAGGTCAATTCCTCAATTATAGACTAGCATTAAAACAAGTTGAACCAGAGCGAACTTTATATTTAGCAATCCCAAAAGATACTTATGAAGATTTTTTTGCTCGTCAATTTGTGCAAAATTCCGTTGCTGAATACCAAATAAAATTAGTGATTTTTGATTCTGTTAAGCAAGAGGTAGTTTTATGGAAAGAATAGATTATATTCAATTAATCAAGAATATTTTAACTCAACACTCGATTAATCATTCTCAAAATGATACAGAAATTCAATTAATATTTGATGATCATAATCACCATTATCAGGTTTTAAATATTGGTTGGGATGATCAAACAAGAATTTATGGTGTGATTATTCATGTGGATTTGAAAGAAGATAAAATTTGGATTCAAAGAGATGGTACAGAAGTCGGTATTGCTAATCAATTATTAGATGCGGGGGTAGCAAAAGAGCATATTGTATTAGGTTTTCAAGCCCCGTATAAACGAGAATTTACCGAATTTGCTATTGGTTAATTTAATTAATGAATTTTATGTGATTTTATTGTCTTACAACTTGAGTGAGCAATATCAATATTATATTATCAATACTTAAAGGAAAATTTTATGATAACCCTAGAAAAAATTGATAAAAATTAAGAATGTTAATCTATGATGAATCAGCACAAAAAAGAAAACTATCAAGATTTGAAAAAGGCGGGGAGGATGAATGGGTGAAAGATACGATCGCACTTCCCAATTACGCCCCCGATGGTTTACCGATTATTGCCTTACCCTATCTTGTGTTAATGAAATTATCTGCCAGTCGAACCCAAGATTTAGCAGATATAAGTAGAATGTTAGGTTTAGCAAAAGAGGAACAATTGAGTAAGATTAGATTAATCATCAAAAAATACTTACCCATGGCGGAGGAAGATTTGGAAAGTTTAATGATGTTATGAAAATTAGAAACAGGAAATTAGTTGAAAAATCACCATTAAAATTGCTCTTTATAATTATTTTAATAAATTAAATTATATGTTAACCCTAGAACAAACTTTAGAACAACAAAAAGATTTAGATAAACTATGTTGTGATCGCCCTTGACAAACAAATGAAATGTTTAATAGTAATACTTAAGGAAATAAACCCACTAAAATTCAAAATTTATACTAATAATTAAATTATGACTGTTGTAAGAATAATCACGGCTCAAGGTCCAACACAATTAATCAACGTACTGTCCATTTTACAGTTTCAAGAAAGCAAAGAAAATGATGGGATTGGTACATTTAAAGATTATCTTGTTGTCATGGGATTATATGCAGATGAATCAGCAAGTGAACAAATGAAAGAAGTTTGTTTTTTACTTGGTAGTATATGGAATTTTGAAAAATATATATATCTTCAACAGCAAAAGTGGGATTCTCTCTGTTACAAAAATTTTGAGTTGGCTAAAAATACTTTGAGGGATTATTTGGAAATTAATACAGCAGATATTGTCTATGTGTGTAGAAACTGGCAGCCATGTAATGAACTAATACTCTCGACTTATCAAGGAGCTGATCGGATTTGTTATGGAGATGGTTGGGGCGTTTTAGATTCAAATAGAGAAGATATAAGATATGTCAATCCTCAAGGTATGCTTAAAGTTGAAAGAGCATATTCAATTTTTCCAAAACACGATCATGAAAAATATAAAGATATAAAAAGCACAATAGTACCCTCCAAATTTTTAAAGCAAACCCTAACAAAAATAGTAGAACAAAAAAGTCTAATCAGAAAAATTTTTGAAGACACTTTTATTAATATCAATAACCAAAATCATAAAAGAATAGTTTTAATTACAACATCTAATTTTACAGAATCAAAAACAACATTAACTTTGCAAGATGAAATAGAATGTTATTTATCTTGTATTTTGATGTATGTATCAAAAAAAGATTTTATTATCATCAAAGGACATCCTCGACAAACTAATCACCAGTCAACAATAGTTGCAGATAAATTCAAAGAAAATGGTTATCAAGTTTTAGAAATAACAGGACTTGCCAACAGTTTTTCTATAGAAGTGTTTTTCCCATTGATACCCAAAATTGATTTAGGCATAACACTGGGTTCTAACACTGCAAAGTCACTCGCATTTTTTTATCAGTGTGATTTAATCATTGGTTTAAGTGAAGATCAAATTAATAAATATATTAATCCTACTGTAAAACAAGAAATGTTAAAAAGTAATAATAATCAATATCTTTATTGTAATATTCATTATCCTTTTCCAAATAACACTTTTGATATAGCTACCATGAAAACACAAAATATAATGATCTTAAATTCATTCTTTGATAATTTAATTGTAAAAATTAATTCAGAAGATAATCTTGAAACTATTAAATTTTTGGAAAAAAATGATGACTATTTAAAACACTATCCCTCTTTACTTTATGCAAAGGCGATCGCCCTTGCCAAACAAAAACTATACCATGAGGCGATCGAGACTTTGGATATATTATTAAGTAATATGCCTCATCATTATAAAGCAAAGAAACTTTTGCAGGAAGTAGAATCTTTTATCGATGAAGAAACAAAAACCCTGAGAAGAAAAATCAAAACCATGATGACAGAGTCTAAATCTCTGTTAAATCAAGGAAAACAAGTTGAAGCTCTGAGATTATCGGAAAAATCTGCCAAAGAGGGGCTTTTTGTGGCAGGAATGCACTGTTTAAGAGCCGTTTGTGATAATGCAGTGGGAAGACATGAAGAAGCATTAGAAGCGGCACAAGAGGAACTAACTTATAATCCTTATAATATCGAAGCTCAAAACATCGTTGCTCATTTAACAAAGGCATTAGCAAAGCCAGAAAAACCAAAAATTCCCACCTTAGAACGTCCTTACAAGACGAGTTTACCCCATGATTTATTAATGTCAATTCAAAATAGTTTACATAACTATTCTTATAAAGATATACCTTTACTTAAAAATCCTTTTGATTTTGCTATTTATCCTGTTTTATTATGGAAAGTAAAACCCCGTACTATTATTGAAATTGGTTCTAAAAGTGGGGGGAGTGCTGTTTGGTTTGGAGATTTATTAACTAATTTTGGAATAGACGGTCATATTTATTCAGTCGATATTGTGAAAGTTGAAAAACACTCTCATCCTAATGTTACTTTTTTGGAGGGAGATGGTCAAAATTTACCAGCAACTTTTAACCCTGACTTTCTTCAAAAATTACCACGTCCTTTATTAGTAATTGAAGATGCAGATCATTCCTATAAAACCAGTAAATCTGTCTTAGAATTTTTCCATCCCTATTTACAAGAAAATGAATATATAGTAATTGAAGATGGTATTATTTCTGATATTGCACAAGATAAATCTTATAATAGTGGACCCCATCAAGCCTTAAAAGAATTTTTATCAAAATATTCTGATGAATATGAAATTGATGCAGAATATTGTGATTTTTTTGCATATAATCTCACATGGTGTACTAATGGTTTTTTGAGAAAAAAGCCTAGAAAAATAGAGAAAAAACTTCTTAATTTAGGTTGCGGAAGTCACTTTAATCCTAACTGGACAAATGTGGACTTTACCAGCACTGGCGAAGGAGTAATAGCCCATAACTTACGTCAAGGAATCCCATTTCCCGATCGCACCTTTGAAGTAGTTTATCACTCTCACATCCTAGAACACTTCCCAAAAAGTGAAGCCGAATCTTTCTTAAAAGAATGTTATCGAGTCTTAGAATCTCAGGGCATTATTCGAGTCGTAATTCCCGATTTAGAAAAAATTGCAAGGCTTTATTTACAATCCCTTAACAATGCCTTACAAGGCTCAGAAGAAGCAAATAATAACTATGATTGGATTATGTTAGAAATGTATGATCAAGTAGTTAGAAATGAATCAGGAGGGGAAATGAAAAAATATCTCGCTCAAAATCCCTTACCTAATGAACAATTTATCATTGAACGCTTAGGAGTAGAAGGAGAACAAATGATCAATCAGTTAAGGGGTAAAAACTTCCCTAATTCTGCTCTTAATCCTACTCAAATCGGTTATTTTCGAGAAAGTGGCGAGATTCACCAATGGATGTACGATCGCTTTTCCCTGAGCAGATTATTAGCAAAAGTTGGGTTTGTTGATATTAAAATATGTCAAGCCAATGAATCCTGCATCCCGAATTTTAATAGTTATTATTTAGACGTATTACCCGATGGGAGAGTGCGAAAAAGCGACTCATTATTTATGGAGGGAATGAAGCCTGAGAATTAAAGATATAATTTCAGTAAAACTATGACATCAAAAGATACGATCGAGATTATTACATCAAAAAACAATATTTCTATCCGATTAACTTATAAACAATTGTCTCACATTACCGAACACCACGACTATATGGCAGGGTATCAAGATTTAGTTATTGAAACCATCGCCAATCCTGATTTAATTGTTAAAGGGTGGACTGATGAACTAATCGCCCTCAAACAGAATCAAAAAACTGTGATTTCCCAAAAATGTGTAGTCGTTGTTTATAAAGAAATGGAAAATGATGGATTTGTGATTACAGCCTTTTTAACTTCATCCCCTGAAAAAATTATTAAACGAGGTATTTTATGGCAGAAATAAATCTTTTAAAATCAATACCTTATCTTCTTCAAGCACCCTCAAATCAAATGTGGATGACTTACGATGAGGATGCAGACGTTTTATATATTAGTTTTCGTAAACCACAAAAAGCCAATGATAGTATTTATGAAGATAATATAATCGTGCGACTCGTTTAGTGTGAAATAGACGCTTAAAACCTCTTTTTAAGGTCTTATAAACACTAGCAAGGTATGAAATGACCTAGAGAGAATTTAAAAGCCTCTAGAGGCGATTCTCGAAGGGCAAAATGTTAAGAACCTCGACAGTTCAATAACTCACTAACCAATAGGTAGTAATACCTAAAGAACAGTGAAAATTGGTTAATTGTTAAGATTTCGTTACAAAGCCTCGTGTGGAATACCGAACATCTTTAGTACGGGTCACCGAACAGCAATTATACCTAACGTACCTTGACAACTCTATATCCTGTGCGACCCGTTCTAACAAAAGTAGAGGTTAGCAACAACCAAAACGTAAGTTAGGTAAGGTTAACTTGTAAAACCTTACAACTTTACACCCTTGTAAGT
>NZ_JBLZFY010000071.1:0-21157 GCF_050753365.1 Geminocystis sp. CENA526 | reverse complement strand
GTCTAAGATTAAGGGAAAAAGAGAAAAAGATGAGACAAAAAAAGGTAGTTAAAATTTGAGAATGAAAAAACCCTGTTAGTTAAGGGGGGCGGGGGGGGATCATTCTCTTTTAAACTATCAAAAGCATTACCGTCCACCCGAATTAAACCGATTAAAGAATTACCCGCCATGATGTTAAAATCAACGTTAGGTAAAGGCTCTAAATCTGCAACAGTTTCCGCACTGGCAACTAAACTTAAAAACAGTCTTAATTTAGCGATTTCGGTGGCTTCTTCCATAATATCAACGCCGTATAAATTATCGGTAATAATGCGTTTTTTGATATAGTATTCGAGGGAAGGATGATTATTTTTTATCTTAGTTAATCTTGCTTTATTTTGTTCATCTCCTGATGTTTTAATCCAGTCAAAAATGGCGGTATAAACTTTAATTAAATGTTGTAATCCTGCCACCAAAAATGCACCGCTACCACAGGCAGGATCAAGAATAGATAAATTAGGTAGAATATCATCTAATAATAGGTTACAAAGAAACGCTTTTGTCTCGTCATTGCGCTCGTCATTGCGAGGGGTTTTCAAGTTTAAATCTTGTTGATTATCGGTATCATTCCCCGAAGCAATCTCATCCTGATAATTAAGGATTGCTTCGACTAGATTTTTAGGAATACTCAAGTTATTCTGTGGAGTATTTCGTCTCGCAATGACGGTTTGATGATTGTCAGGAGGATTAAGGATTGCTTCGACTATATTTTGAGATGCGGTAGTTGATTCACTCTGGGGAGTATTTCGTCTCGCAATGACAGTGTGATGATTGTCAGGAGGATTAAGGATTGCTTCGACTATATTTTGAGATGTGGTAGTTGATTCACTCTGGGGAATATTTCGTCTCGCAATGACGGTTTTATTAAAGAGATATTTATTGATGGTTTTTTCACATAAATAGTTAGTAATTTCGGGTTTTGTATAGTATGCGCCAAAGGCTTTTTGATTGATATATTTCTCGAAGATATAGCCTAAAACATCAGGGTTAATTTCGTTTTCATTACCCGTTGGGGTGTCGTCTAAATGCCATGTATAACTAGCAAATAATTGTAAAATATCACTAAAGGCTCGATCGTCGATCGAAATTTTATTTTTGTATTTCTGCTCAATAATATGGGGTAAAAATAAACCGCCATTGAGATATTTAATATCGCCAATTAATTGGTTAACTGCTTGGCTTCGTTGATATGCCCTTTTGCCGAATCCTTCAAAGAATAAACTCTGTAAAAATTCTTGATAAAATAAGTTTTCGCCTCTAGTTTTACTTTCTTTTAATTTATCTTGTAAATAGTCTTTGTTATCGTTATCAAGAAAGCCTTTTTTCTGTAAAAAATAAACAAACATTAAACGATTAAGAATAACAGAAGCATACCAGTTTTTATCTTTTATATCGTCAATACCGTTAATAAATTCGACAAATTTTCGATGTTCTAATTGAAATTCGGTAAAGAATTTTTTAGTAACTTTTTCTATATCAAAGGCTTTTTTGGCTTTTTCTTTGACGGTTAATAAACTTAAATTATCTTCTTCTGCTAAACTAATGCTAATAGTTTCTAATGCGTCTAATAAAACTCTTTTTTTAGTGCTAGAATATTCGATTATTCTTGTTTTTAATACTTTACTACCATCTTTTTTTGTCCATTGCCATTTTTGATTTTTGTCTTGGAATGAAGCGTAAATAATTAAATGTTCAAAGGCATATTTACTAATTTCTTGATCAATCTTTTTGAGGATAGGAGAAAGGGGAATTTTTTGATTTTCTAGGATACATTTATAAGTAATAAAACCTCGTTTTTCAGCAATAGGTGTTAAAGTGAAGTTTTCAGAGTCGATCGAGATATATTTTTCGGTATCATTTTGGGGATAATCCCAGCCTAATTCTTCGATAAATAGTGATTCAAAGTCGGTTCGATCGAGGTATTTTGTAATATTTTTTTTGTTAATTTTCATGATAATTATTAACTAATATTTAGGATAAATTTTCTTCAATAATAATTTGTTCAATAGTAGCTTTTAATAAAGGTATTTTCGTTTGAATAACATCCCAAATGGTTTCATCTTCTAAAGAAAAATAAACATGAACAAGAATATTTCTTAATCCTGCGATTTTTCGCCATTGAACTTGAGAATATTTAGTTTTAATTGCTAAGGGAATTTTTTTACAGCTTCACCAATAATTTGTAAATTTCGGATCACAGCATCATATACTAATTCATCATTAATAAAATGCTCATAATCAAGTTTTTGTGTGTAACGGGTAATTTTATCGCAACTGTTAATTATATCATCAAGATAAAGTCTTAAACTACGAGACATAAATTAAATCTTTTTCTACATTATTAATGATTTGAGATTTGAGCATTTTTTTTGTCACTAAATCCACAGATAAACCAAGATTATCTTCAAAGAAAAACTTTAAATCCATATATCGATCGAAAGTAACTTTATCTTCAAATTCTACCAATAAATCAACATCACTATTAATCGTACATTCATCTCTAGCAAAAGAGCCAAAAATTGCGATCGAACTAACACCATAACTTTTAATAGTAGATAAATTTTGTTTAATAAAATTAATTAAAGATTCTCTATTCATATTCAATTTACCAAACCAAATTGACAAATTTGATTACAACTATTAATTATATCATCAAGATAAATGACTTTTGCTGAATTTAATATTTCCTCTTTTTTTAACCAATTACTATTATTTTCAATAGCTTTTTTACTCACTAAATCTACAGTTCGATCGAACATTTTTTCTAACTTTTCTTTAAGGATAATTTTTTCTAATAAACCTCGATGGGCGAGGGGTGAATAAGTCACTAGAAAATCTATATCACTTTGACTGTTAAAATCATCTCTTAAAATAGAGCCAAAAAACTGCTAATTCTGAGATAAAGTTTTCTTGACAAAATTTGCTTAAATCTTGAGATTTTATCTTTAATCTTTGATAAATTAAAGAATGATTATTGCTTATTTTTAACATAAAATATATTATTTTTTTCACACTAAATAAGAGGTTCGATCGAGATATTTAGTAATGTTTTTAGAGTTAATTTTTATATAATAATTTTGTTAATATTTCAGCAGTTACACCGTTTATTTATGTTGTGCTTCTTGACGAATTTGACTAACAATTGCTTCAAAACTAGATGATTATAAAATTTATCATTTGATGATTTCCTTTTTCCTTTTTCCCTTTTCCCTTTTTTTTATTTTTGCTTAGTGAAAAAAATTGGGCTAAGATTGGGATCAACTTTATAAGTATTTTTTTCCATGACTTTTCTTGTTAATTTGGGATCAAATGCTGTACCAAAGTTTTCCTGTAGCTTTTCTACCCTAGGCTCAATTTTAGCTATTTCTTCATCAATTTCAGCTAGTTTTGCCTGTTGTGCTAAATGAAAGGGTAATAGTTGTCTAATACTAAAAACTGCTAAAAAAGATATTCCTACATTTACTAAAATTTTTAAACCAATCTCGATCGATTGTTCAATATTAGCTCTTTTTTGCTGTATTTGTTCTTTTTTTAATTCCCTATTAGCAATAACAGATTCGACACGGAGGTTTTTTCTGACTTTGGTTTGGGGTAGAGGAATTTGAGAATTCATAGGAGATATTTATTAAAATGAATTGTTGAGGGTTAATTATCAATGATCAATATTAACTAATAGTTGTTGAATTTGCTCAATTCTTTCCACAATCATATCCCAATTGTTATCAAAAATTAACTTTTGGGGAAATAAATCTGTGGACAAGCCCACTGCGATCGAACCTGCTTTAATATAATCAGAGGCATTATCTATAGTTACTCCCCCTGTGGGAATAAGAGGGATATGGGGTAGGGGCGCTCGAATATTCTTAATATAGTTAACCCCTCCTAAGCTAGAAATGGGGAAAACCTTAACTACTTTTGCACCCCCCTTAAAAGCTGTTATTATCTCTGTGGGAGAAAATGCCCCCGGAATCATGGGGATATTATGACTATGGGCAACATTCAGCAAGTTTAAATCACAATGGGGGGTAAAACAAAATTGTACTCCAGCTTCGATCGATCGACGCAAATCATCATCAGAAAGAATTGTACCAGTACCGATATAACAATGAGGTAATTCTTTTCTTAGAGTAGCAATTAATTCATCAGGTTGATAACTATTCCATGTAATTTCAATGAGTCTGACTCCCCCTTTCGCCAAAGCATGGGCTTTTTTCCTCCCCAATTCTGAATTATTTGCCCTAATTACTCCAATGAGTCGATAACGGCGTAAAATAGATAACCAATTATTGATACTTAGCAAAGGCATAATTTGAGCTTAGTTGAGAGGAGGCAAAAGGCAAAGTAAATTCGTAACATCAGATTATAACTATAAAAAATTTTTTCTTCATAAAAAATAAAAATTGATTATTATTCATCAATAGCTAATAATTAATTTGTAGTAAATTCTTAAGGAAAAACCAACGTGAAAATACTGGTGCTATCATGGGAGTTTCCACCAAGAATCGTGGGAGGCATTGCACGTCATGTAGCGGAATTATACCCTGAAATTGTCAAATTAAGTCATGATGTTCATTTAATTACCCTTGAATTTGGTAATGCACCAAAATTTGAGATGGTGGAAGGGATTAAAATTTATCGTATTTGTGTACCACCTGATGATAATTTTTTCCAGTGGGTGGCTCACATGAATGATATAATGCGTGTCAGGGCCGAGAATCTCATCGCCAATATCGGTACTTTTGATTTAATCCATGCCCATGATTGGTTAGTTGCCGATAGTGCCATCGCCTTAAAACATCGTTTTAAAATTCCTCTTGTTGGTACAATTCACGCTACAGAGTATGGAAGACATAATGGTATTCATAACGAAACCCATGCTTATATTGCCAGTAAGGAAGGTAATCTGGTTTATGAGTCGTGGCGCATTATCGTTTGCAGTGACTATATGCGTCATGAAATTAATCGCGCTTTGGGTTGTCCTTGGGATAAAATTGATATAGTTTATAATGGCATAAGACCAGAAAAAAAGGTTCGATCGTCTAACGTTAACTATAGAGAATTTAGGCGTAAATTTGCCCATGATGAAGAAAAAATCATCTACTATGTGGGCAGAATGACGTATGAAAAAGGGATTCATGTCTTATTAAACGCCGCCCCCAAGATATTATCTTCCCTAGGAAATAAAGCTAAATTTGTGATTATTGGCGGAGGAAACACCAACTATATCAAAGACTTAGCTCATAATTTGGGAATATGGGAACGATGTTATTTTACAGGTTTTATGTCTGATGATGATCTCAATCTTTTTCAAACTGTTGCCGATTGTGCTGTTTTTCCCAGTTTATACGAGCCTTTTGGTATTGTGGTGTTAGAAAGTTTTGCCTCCAGAGTCCCCGTAGTTGTCTCTGATACAGGAGGGCTTCCTGAAGTAGTAAGACATGGACAAACAGGGATAGTTACTCAAACCAATAATCCTGATTCTTTGGCATGGGGTATTTTAGAAGTTTTAAGAAATCCAGACTATACAAAATTATTGGTGGAAAATGCCTATGATGATTTAGCAAAACGTTTTCAGTGGGCAAAATTAGCACAACAAACAGTGGATGTTTATAGTTTAGTTTTACATCAAAGACAGGAGATTACATGGTAAGAAATCCAAAGTAAAACAGGCATCTTGCCTGTGTTTTTTCTTATTGATGAATCTTACCATCAGGCATAATCGCACCTTTTAAGTTAGCATTGTCAAGATTAGCACCAGTTAAACTTGCTTTTTCAAGATTGGCATTTCTTAAATCTGCATTACTCAAATTGGCATAAACTAAAGAGGCATTGACTAAATTAGCATTTCTCAAGTCGGCTTCACTTAAGTTTGTGTGACTTAAATTTGCTTCCGCTAAATTAGCTTTTTCAAAAATTGATTTACTTAAATCACTACCGTCAAAATCTGTTTGATAAAGGTTAGCATTATTAAAAACAACTTTTTGTGCTTTGCTGTTAACTATTTGTGTTTTAGTTAAATTTGCCCCTGTAAAATTAGTAGGATGACTTTTACTATTACTACTAAGATTTGCTAAGTCTAAATCGGCGTTAGTAAGGTTGGCATTCGTGAAATTTGCTCCTGTTAAAGTTGCTTGAATTAAGTTAGCTGATTCTAAATTGGCTTTCTCAAAATTGACTCTTTCTAAATGGCTATGGCTTAAGTTAGTATGAATTAATTTTGCTTGGTTAAAGTTCGATCGATCGAGCTTACTATATTTAAGATTAGCATGGGTTAAATCTGCTTTTTTAAACTCACCTTTACTAGCGGTAACTTTTTCTAAATCACTAAAAGTTAAATCAGTATCCGAGAGGTTAATTTTATATAAAGTTAAATTTTTAAAGTTAGTTTTATGTAAGTTAGATTGAGATAAATTAGCCTTTTCCAAATCAAATTTATTCGAGGTAAAATGATAGTTAGATAAATCACATTTTATACATTTATTTTTTTCTATTAATTGGGATATATTATCTTTACTATAGGCGTTAGCATTGGGCATATAGCTAACAGAAACAGTGATAATTGTTACTAAACATAACGCTATAGATAATAAATTCTTTTTAAGATTCATGGCACATTTATAAATGTTAACAACTAAGAATTTTATATCACATTTTCCACAAACAAAAAATGTTATGTTTTTCCAGTTAGGGAAACCGTAGCAACTCCAAGGGTTTTTAATTTTGCTTTGCTTAACACTTTTATCGCTTCATTAACAGTTGTACCAGTGGTGTAAATATCATCTACAATCAAAATTGGTTGGGTTTTCGAGATTTTTTGATAATCTTTGCCGATACTAAAGGCTTTATCGATATTAGCTTGTTTTTGTTGAGGTGTTAAGCTAAACATAGCTTCAGTATTTTTGACTCTGATTAATAACTGGGTTTTGAGTTGATAACCAGTTACATAACAAAAACCTTTGGCTATCAACTCCGCTTGATTAAAACCTCTTATTTTCAATTTTTCAGGGTGTAAGGGTATGGGTATCACCGTTAATTTTTCGTAGGTTTTTTTATTGCCTGATTGTAACCATGCTTCCCCTAACCATTCCCCTAATAACTCTCCTAATGGCTTATTTTTATCATACTTGAGGGCGGCGATCGATCTCTTTAAGTAATTGTCATATTTTCCCCATGAAAATAAAAGATAATTTTGAGGACCAGATTTATTATAATTAGTAAGTTGACAACGGCGTAATTTTTGTTCACAATATTGACAAATAATGTTATCGCTCGATCGTTGACAAAGAGGACAATTAGATTTAAGAAATAGAGATAAAATATTATTCAACATTTCTTGAATTAGGTCAATAATTTTACTGTTTAAATAATAGCAAAAATGGAAATAAAATTTAGAGAATTTAACCCTTTTGATATATGGTTTTGGATCGAATTTGATCATGTACCATCGGAGATGGAAAAGCAATATGTAGAAGAATTATTTAATTCATGGTTTTATCTGGGAAAATTAGGGGGTTTTAATGCTGAAAATTTGCAAATTCAAGAGTTAGGTATTGACATTAGTTATATGGATTATGATCATGATTTAGCAGAAAATTCGTTGATGTCTCCTATGCACAATATGGGAGAATTTGAGTTTTTAGGTAATTGGGGAAGATGTTGGTTTGATTTAGGTACTAGCGACTTAATTGGTATCGATATTTTAATCAATGCCTTAAGAGAATTAGGCAAAGAATATGTGGGAATTAGTCAGTTTATAATTGGGGGAGAAAACGAAGATTGGACAGTAAATAAAAAAGATAATTATGGTTTTTCCGAAGAAGATTAACGGCTTATAGCAATTTTCGTTATGGTGAGGTACAAAACAAAACTCATATTAGTTAGCTGATGTTACGCAAAAATAGAATTAGTTGTTGATTGGAGGTGTCAGGTGTCAGGTTGACAAATCAAAAAAATTCAGACTCTTCTACAGTAGTTATGTCAAATTAATAGAAAATAACTGATATAAATTTTATCACCCTTTGATTATTTTAAAAATGCAATTGTTATAAATTAACAGTTTGAATTTAACCTAATACCTGATACCTATTAAAATTTTACCCATGAGTGCGTAACGTCAGTTAGTTAAGAGTTTGAAACTATTTTCTTATATCGAACTCAGGTGATCGAATACCAAATTAATGCCAAACTAAGATAAACACCGAATAATCCTCCGAAAGTAAATAAAATGACTGCGGATATTTGATAGGCAACGGAGTCAGAAATTTTACTGGCAACCAAAATTTTTTGCTTGTCTATTATCTCCAATTTTCCCCACACTATAATTTTATCTTGGGGTAATAATATTTTTTCGACAACACTAAGATTTTTTATGACGATTTTACCTAAATATTGTTCTAAAAAAACTTTAGTACGCTCATCTTTAAAAGGTTTTAAAAGATACTGATAATCATTAAAATAATTATGCTCTAAAAGTTCTATCACTACTTGCTCTAAATCAACTTTGATTGTACCAGTTCGATCGAATATAGAAATAATTCCTTGAGATTGAAAAAATTTTTTATGGAGATTAGGTTGAGTATTTTTGCTATATAATCCTATATGCCAAACTGCACATTGAGTATTAGTAATCGGGCTTAATATTAATTGACTATGGGGTGAAATTTTTGCCCTAATTTTAGCTCTATCCCCTTTTTTTAGTCGAGAAATAAGTTTTTCTGGATACTGATATAAGTACTGAAATTTATGCCATGCTTGTACGATCGCACTTGCACTCATAAATAAAGCAAATAAACCGATTAAAAGCAAAATAAAGTTCATTGATTATACAATAAGAGGACTTAGCAGAATTTGTACGAAAAATCAGAATTAATAGATATTGTTTCAGAAAATCAAAACCATTAAAACCTTTGCCCTTTGCCCTTTACCCTTTACCCTTTACCCTTTACCTTCCCCCTTCCTCAGACTATGAGACAACCCCTAATTACGTTGTCCTGTTACAATATATGATACTCTTTGAGCAATATTAGTAGCATGATCAGCCATTCTTTCTAAATGACGAATAGCAAGAGTTAGTAATACAATAGGTTCAACAACGCCTTTAACATCTCGTTGATAGGCTAATTGTTGATATAAACGTTCATAGGCATTATCTACGGTATCATCAAGGAGTTTAATTTTCGCTCCTGCTTCTCGATCGAGTTCACTTAGGGCTACCATAGTTTTAGCTAACATAATTTGTGCTTGGCTCGACATAATAGCTAACTCAGGCATACAGGGATGAGGAGGATAAAGTACTAATTTGAGGGCAATATTACCCAAATCCACCGCATAATCGCCGATTCTTTCTAAATCCCGTACTAACTGCATAAAAGCACTTAAAATTCTCAAATCTTGAGCGACTGGAGCTTGTAAGGTTAAAATACTGGCACAGTGCATCTCTATATCTCGATAGTATCGATCGATCTCCCGATCTTGTGCTTTAATGATCTGTACTGCTTCGAGATCACTTTCAAACAAGGCTTTATGACTATATCGAAAAGATTCCTCGACTAAAGCGCCCATTCTCAGGACATCTTGAGCCACTTTACTGGTACGTCTTTGTAATTGTGTACCTTCACCAATCAGTTGATGTGATAATGCCACTTCTTTTTACCCCCCTACTATTAGCAGTATAATTATAGCAATCAACTATCAATAATTTCTCATTCCTCATTCCTCATTCCTCATTCCTCATTAATTATCTATGATTCACGGTTTTATACCTCCCGAAAGATTTTTTGCCTATTTGACATGGCAAGAAATAGCCCAAATGTCAGACAAAAAAAATACTGTTATTATTCAGCCCATAGGTGCGATCGAACAGCACGGTTATCATTTACCCTTAGTAGTAGATTCCGCCATTAGTCAGGGTGTCTTAGGAAAAGCATTAAATCTGTTAAACAATGAGATACCAGCCTTTGCTATGCCAACCCTTTATTATGGTAAATCTAACGAACATGAAGGCTTTGCCGGTACGATTAGTTTATCCGCCCATACCCTATACTCTCTGATAGAAGAAACTGCCATTAGTCTTTATGAAGCAGGTTTTCGTAAATTAATATTGATGAACTCCCATGGAGGACAACCGCAAATCATGGAAATTGTTGCGAGAGACTTACATCAAAAGTATCCTGATTTTTGGGTTTTCCCTTTTTTCACATGGAGAGTGCCAAATATTACCAATGAATTGTTAACGGAGGAAGAAGTAGAATTAGGCATTCATGCAGGGGATGCCGAAACCAGTTTAATGTTGTCTTTATTACCCGATCGAGTCAAAATGAATTTAGCAGTGAAAGAATATCCTCGCAATCTTGCACCGAATAGCCTTTTGTCGATGGAAGGAAAATTACCCTTTGCATGGTTAACCAAGGATGTAAGTGATAGTGGCGTTATGGGGGATGCCACTGTGGCAACCAAAGAAAAGGGTGATCAAATTTTAGAATCTTTGGCACAAGGTTGGGTGAAAGTAATTGAAGATGTATATAATTTTCACCAAATTCAATGTACAATAACATATTGTTAGTGTCTAAAAATAATGTTTACGAAATCGCTTTAAATGAATTGGGAATTTATCAGTAAATTTGTGGAAATAAAATCTCCTTGGGTAACTTTAATAGGAGAGAAATTAAAAGATGATCAAGGTAACAATTTAGATTATTGGCGTGTAGAAAAAGATGATTCTTTAATCGTTATTACTGAGTATAAAAAACAACTTATTTTTCCTAAATTAACTTTTCGAGTTGGCATAAAAAAAGTAACCCTCGACTTTGCTGGGGGTAGAGTTAATGCTGAGAAAACCTTAACAGAAAATGCTTTATTGATCTTAAAAAAAGAGTTAAATATTGAGCCACAAAATATTAAAAATCTTATTCCTATTAACCACGAAGGATGGATAATTAATAGTGCCTTTAGTAATCAACTACTCTGGGGTTTTTATGCCCTTATTGATGATAATGTGATGCTCGATCGAGATTTTATTGGTGCTACCTATAATCTGAGTAGAGAAGAATTACCCAATCTATTAGATAATTTAACCTGTCTTCAGTGTCGATCGATACTATTAGAGAGTATTTGTCAAGGAATTGTTGCGACTTCTTAGGAAAACGGTATAGAATTTAACTGAAAGATTTATTTTTTTCCTTTACTGCATTTTATTTACTAGCTCACGCAATCAAAATTATTATGACTACTTACACCCTTCCTAGCATTTCTAGCTATTATTACACCCTCGATTTTATTAAAGACGAAATCAGGGCTTTATTAGAAAGAGGCACTATCAGCCGTCATCAGCCCATTTATAGCTTGGCTAATTATATTCCCCCTAGAGAATGGTTATCCGTTGAAAAACAACTAGAAGAAAAAGACTATTTATTGCGCGATCGCATTGGCGATTTATTAGGAGTAGAGCATTGGGATAACGATTAAACAAATTAAAGGGCAGAATAACTGCCCCTTTCACCTTTTAAATAATACTTGATCGGGATAAGTTGTGCCTTTTAAATTCACCCCCTTGTTAACTTTCCCTTTGATTTTTCTTTACATTTCGATCGAATTATCTCTTAACGAAAGCGTTTTTTGCGACGAGCTACGGCTTTGCGTTTTTTCTTTTCGATGGGGGTTTCAAAGTGACGCAGACGTTTAATATCTGCAAAGATACCTGCTTTGGATACTTGTCTTTTAAAACGACGTAAAGCTGATTCTATATTTTCATTTTGTCCCACAACCACTTGGGTCATGTAATATCCTCCTTACTATTTTTTTTAACTAATCCACTATTATATCTTATTTAAGGGTTAATGAAAAAGTATTTTGTCCAAAAAACAACACTTCTTACTTTTTTCAAGACTTTTCAACGCTTTCTTGTTTCTGCATTTGTTGAAGAATCATCATAAAATCTTCAATACTGGTAAATTTGCCATACACCGAAGCAAAACGCACATAAGCAACTTCTGATATATTGCTCAAATAACTTAACACTAATTCCCCGATCGATTGAGTTGTAATTTCTCGTAAAGAATTTTCCTCTATCTCCGACTCAATATTTTCTACTAACGACTCCAAAAAATCTGCATCAATACCTGTCTTTTCACACGCCCTGACAATACCTCTTAATATTTTAGATCGATCGAAAGACTCCTTACTACCATCTTTTTTGATCACCGTAATCGGCACAAATTCAATTCTTTCATAGGTAGTAAAACGATGTCCACAATTTAAACATTCCCTCCTGCGTCTGATACTCTGTCTTTTTTCCGTAGTGCGAGATTCTAACACCTTACTATTATCAGAGTTGCAAGAAGGACATAACATATTTTTTAAATTTATTTAATAGCTAGACGATAAAACGATCTTTTTTCATACCCTGTTAAACAGATAAGTAGGTAAATATAATTAACTGTGGATTTTATTTTTCTCAAAATGATGGTAACAATGGGTTTAAACCCATTGCCTCTATACAATTAATTTTGCATTAGTACTTACTTATGAAAAAAAGCCCTTTCTGTCTATATCTTAACCAAATCTAGGACTTAATGAAGATATATTAACGAAAAAAGACTTCTTAGGATCGATCGAACCGAAAAACTAAGGGGAAAAACAATCACCCCTTAGCTATTCCATTGACAATTATTTATTAATTTTAGGAGGCTCACGGAATGCCACAGCAAAGAATAATACTGAGATCATCATAGCCAACACGAGAATATAAGCTACACTTTCCATTTTATTTTCTCTATATTGTAATTTTTATCAGATTAAGGGGAACAGAAAGAAAAAATCTCCCTATTCCACTATAAAAAACTAGATCGCTTCTTCACGACGAGTGGATTTGTCACCCACTTTTTGGAATAAGCCCCATTCTACCTGTTCGGGGTCTAAATCTGGATCGATACCTGCAAATACATCACGGAATAATGTACGCGCACCGTGCCAAATATGACCAAAGAAGAATAATAAGGCAAAACAAGCATGACCAAAAGTAAACCAACCACGAGTACTGGTACGGAATACCCCGTCAGAATTTAAGGTTTCAGTGTCAAAGGCAAAAGGTTCACCTAATTGAGCTTTACGCGCATAACGTTTAACATCAAGAGGATCACTAAAGGTTTTACCATCTAAATCACCACCTAAGAAACTAACAGTCACCCCAGTTTGTTCAATACTTAAAGCAGATTCAGCACGACGGAAAGGAATATCCGCACGAACTACACCATCAGCATCGGTTAAAACCACAGGGAAGGTTTCAAAGAAGTTAGGAAGACGGCGTAAGAATAATTCATTACCCTCTTTATCCTTAAATACGGGATGTCCTAACCAACCTTGAGCAATACCATCACCTTTGTTCATTGCACCAGTACGGAATAAACCACCTTTAGCGGGGCTATTGCCTACATAGTCATAGAATGCTAGTTTTTCAGGAATTGCTTCCCATGCCTCGGCAGGAGTTGCACCATTAGCAATACTTGCTTCTACTCGGCGTTGAATTTCTTGTTGATAGTAACCTTGATCCCATTGATAACGGGTAGGTCCAAATAATTCTACGGGAGTAGTGGCGTTACCATACCACATTGTTCCTGCTACCACGAAAGCGGCAAAGAATACCGCTGCAATACTGCTAGAAAGTACAGTCTCGATGTTACCCATACGAAGGGCTTTATAGAGTCTTTCGGGAGGACGAACGCTGAGGTGGAATAAACCTGCAATAATACCAACGATACCTGCGGCAATGTGGTGAGCTACGACACCACCTGGGTTAAAGGGGTTAAAACCAGCAGGTCCCCATTCTGGAGCTACGGGTTGAACGTGTCCAGTTAAACCATAAGGATCAGATATCCACATACCAGGTCCCCATAATCCAGTCAAGTGGAATGCACCAAAACCGAAGCAGAGTAATCCTGATAAGAATAAATGAATACCGAACATTTTAGGTAAGTCGAGAGCCGGTTCACCAGTACGAGAGTCGGTGAATAATTCTAAGTCCCAGAATACCCAGTGCCATACGGCGGCTAAGAATAAAAGTCCAGAGAGAACGATATGCGCGATGGCAACGCCTTCAAAAGACCAAAAACCGGGGTCAATACCAGTTTCTCCTGTGATACTCCAACCGCCCCAAGAACCTGTCACCCCTAAACGTGCCATAAAGGGTAAGACAAACATCCCTTGTCTCCACATGGGATTCAACACGGCATCGCTAGGATCAAATACAGCTAATTCGTATAAAGCCATAGACCCAGCCCAACCTGCTACTAATGCGGTGTGCATTAAATGCACTGCAATTAAACGACCGGGATCGTTAATTACAACTGTGTGTACTCGATACCAAGGTAGTCCCATCGACTACTCTCCTCCTATTAACTTGATTTTTACTAAATTGGAAATAGAACCAGATAGATTCAATCTTAGATATTGATTAGAAGTTGAGATAAAAACCACTAACTAATATCCTCTGATTCGGCAATATCTAGCCGACCTTTCTAAGCCGAAAGGGTTTTTAGTATCAAAAAATCCACAATAGATTATTTTGAAGGTTGGTCTGTTCAAATTTAATTTTGAATAGATTTACCCTATGATCTTAATTTTATGTTAAAAATTCTATCTTTTATTAGAACTTATGGCAAGATGTTTCTTGTGGAGAATAAATAATTCTGGTTCTTCTATTTCTCGTCGTGATAAATTATGTCAAAAAAAAGGTGTCAGGCGGCGCACTGAGCGTAGTCGAAGTGTATCAAGTGACAGATGTTAGGTTAAATTAAAACTGTATATTTATAACATCTGCATTTTTAAAATCCTAAACCTATTATATATCAACATTTTTAACAATTATTTAGTACTAAAATATCATAAATACTGTTGAAGAGCCATAATTCTTCTCGACCTCCTGCATTAGCTTATCAACTATTTTCGATCGAACACCCAATTATAGAGCCAATGGGAGTTACCTTGTTGACGTATTTTTTCGACTTGTCGAGCAAGATAGTACTTTTGTTTGTCTGAAAGATCACCTTGAAGGATAATCTTACTTTGCCACACTAAAACGGAAACAGCAAAACCGATACAAAAACTTAACCCTAAAGCCGAGAAAGGATGAAATTCTAATCCTAAACGAATCCCCGACCATGTGCAATACTCCATGCACAGTACAATAGTTTCCCTCATATCCCATAAGGCAAAAGGCATAATCACAATCCATGCTATCACTACGGCTAACCATCTGCCATAAATCATTAATTCATGTAATCTATTTATTTCTCGATCGGACATTAATTTTCAATCAATATCATTATTGCTTCAAGGTGGGCAATGCCCACCCTACAAGAAATTATGCTACAGGTTGTTTAGCTTGGGCTTCTCTTGCCAAGAATTTTTCTAATTCCGTTAGCGCATCTGCATCAACTTTGGTTTGCATCGGACAGAATTTAGGTCCACACATGGAACAAAACTCCGCTTCTTTATAAATATCCGCAGGTAATGTCTCATCATGGTATTCTCTGGCTCGATCGGGATCAAGAGATAGCTCAAATTGGCGATTCCAGTCGAAGTTATAACGAGCGTGGGAGAGTTCATCATCTCGATCGCGCGCCCCTGGACGATGACGGGCAATATCCGCCGCATGAGCCGCAATTTTATAGGCAATTAAGCCATTACGCACATCTTCCGCATTGGGTAAGCCTAAATGTTCTTTAGGAGTAACGTAACACAACATCGCTGTACCGTACCAACCAGCCATAGCCGCCCCGATGGCACTGGTAATGTGATCATAACCCGGAGCAATATCAGTAACAAGAGGTCCTAAAACATAAAAAGGTGCTTCTGAACACTCCTCCATCTGTTTTTTGACGTTAAACTCAATCTGATCCATAGGTACATGACCAGGTCCTTCTACCATCACTTGCACATCATGTTCCCAAGCACGGCGAGTTAATTGTCCTAAAGTTTTTAACTCCGCTAATTGGGCATCGTCCGAAGCATCATGGGTACACCCAGGGCGTAAAGAATCTCCTAAACTGAAAGACACATCATATTTTTTGAAGATTTCGATAATATCGTCAAAGTGAGTGTAAAGGGGATTTTGTTTATGATGATGTAACATCCAACGAGCAATAATACCACCGCCTCTGGACACAATACCAGTGATGCGATTACGCACTAAAGGTAAATGTTCAATTAAAATTCCAGCGTGAATGGTCATGTAATCAACACCTTGTTGAGCGTGTTTTTCGATGATGTGTAAAAAGTCATCAGGGGTAAGTTTTTCAATGTTACCGTGAACACTCTCCAGAGCTTGATAAATGGGAACTGTACCGATGGGAATGGGGGAAGCGTTAATAATGGCGGTACGAATTTCGTCTAAATTACCCCCTCCAGTGGACAAATCCATGAGGGTATCAGCACCATATTTTACCGCTAAATGTAATTTCTCTACTTCCTCTTGAATGTTAGAGGAGTTGGGAGAAGCACCAATATTAGCATTTACTTTACATTTAGAAGCAATACCAATACACATAGGTTCGAGGTTAGGGTGATTGATATTCGCAGGAATAATCATTCTTCCCCTTGCCACTTCATCCCGAATTAAATCCGCAGGTAGATTTTCTCTTTTGGCTACATAGTGCATTTCTTCGGTGATGACACCTTGACGAGCATAGTGCATCTGAGATACATTAGCTTGTCCTTTACGTTTTGCTATCCAATCTGTGCGCATATTTTTTCCTCAATAAACAGCTTTCCTACGCTGGTATTACCCAGTCTCAGGTTCTAAGGGTTTTTCTCAGCCTATTTTTTTAGACACCCCTAGCTATGTAGAAAATTGTATCATTTATTGATCTCCCAATGATGGTAATTTAAAATTTACAGAGCAATTATTTCTTCTTCTCGAAAATGAGCTTTAAATTTTTTGTCAAATTGCACAAGGTAAGGAAAATTGGCACTTACTGGTCTGCCTTGCCATTGGGTTACAATTTCTATTAATTCTCCTTCCATGCCTTTAATGTCAAAGGCTTCTTTTTTGTGTTGGGGATGATGATAGACTATCACTGATTCTTGTACTTTAATACGATCGCCGACTTTCATAGTGAAATTTTTAATAATAAATTTGAATAAACAGATAGAATGCCTAAAGGCAATCTTATTATTTTTGCATACCTGGTCATCTATGGAAACTTTACCTTAAGAAAGTTAACACTTTATCTTCAAAGATGCGGATAAGTTTCACAAAAACTTTTCAATATTTGGGCAAAATACCTTTATTATTATCTGAATCCTCTGTTAGTTAAAATTTTTCTGAAAAAAAACTACTTATTTTTATCAAATTTGCTAATATTAGTTAGTCTTTATCTAATCCCTGATTTTATGTATGTTAGTCCATGATAACCTCCCTCGTCGTCAAAATAACGCTGATGTTCAAAAGAAAGAGTCCATAAATCCTCGTAAATTGACATCCACAAAAAATCGTCGTAGATATTCTTCATCAACGGTGGTGGATTCACGTTTGGCGGAAAAAATTGCTGATGTGAAAAAGAAAAATAAACCTTTCTGGCTTCAGAGTTTGATGGTATTAGGTCATGGTTCTTCTACTTTTTGTTATTTAAGTGTGGCGATCGCATTTGTGATGTATGGCATGACTGTATATGCCCCCAAACAATGGACAAACAAATATAATAAATTGCAAGAACTGCAAAAACAAGAAAGACAATTTAGTTTTACCGAAGAAATTATCAAAAATCAATTAGCGGAATCGGCGAAACAATCAGGATCGGGGTTAATTAATCCAGACCCAACTCAACCTCCGATTTTTTTACCAGAAATAACCCCAAAAACTGTAGAATTAAATAAGTCTGATACTGTTGAGCCTAAACAAATAGAGAAAATTTCCCCTATTGCTTACTAAGGAATGAGAATTTAATAAAATAGAATTTACGTCATTCTGAGTCAATACAGGTATATTAATCTGTGCTACTGAATCTCAATCTCTTGATTTTTGGTACAAGCGCGTAAATTCGAGAAAAGTTATTGTTAAAAATTGTGTCAGTTTGTTTTGTTCCTGAAATGCAAACATTTTTATTGCGGTGATAACTAAATTATTAGATTCCCTTCCTCAGTTGTTAAATCCCCATTTATAATCAAAGATGAACGTCTTTAAATTTAATCTGACAAAGTTTATTCCCGAAAAAAATTGGTTTTCTAAATCTCCTACTCAAAAGTCCTCTTCTTCCAATATGGATTTTTTGATTAGATTATTTTTGATTTGGTTGGTATTAGTAATGAGTTCTGGAGGGCTGATTTGGCGATTATATCAACTACAAATCAAGGAAGGAGAAAATTTAGCAACTCAGGCAAAACAACAACAAACCTATAATTTTCGTCCTTATATTCCTCGTCGATCGGTGGTGGACAGTCGGGGCAATGTGGTAGCTTTGGATAAAGTGGTTTATACCATTTATGTTCATCCCAATATGTTATCGGAATCGAAGGAAATGGTCGCTGAAAAAATTGCTAATATTTTGGTCGATCGAGATAAAAATGAGATTTTAAAATTATTAAATAGCAGAAATTCAGGGGTTTTGTTAGGAAAAACCATCAGCGAAGATCAAGGTAATAAAATTAGACAATTGAGAATCGAAGGGATTGATTTAGAACGCCGTTATGCTCGTTTCTATCCTCAAGGGGAGTTGATTGCGGATATTATTGGTTATGTGGACACAGAACACGCTGGACAGGCGGGAATAGAACATAGTCAGGAGAAACTCCTAGAACGAGATTTGGCAACAGTACAAATGACATCTTTTGTCAAGGTAAAAAGAGATGGACAAGGGGCAATTATTCCAGCGTCTTTACCTGAAGGGATTGTGGAGTTAGATGATTTACAGTTAAAACTGACCTTAGATTTAAGATTACAAAGAGCAACTAGAGATGCTTTAAAAAATCAACTCAAGCAGTTTAACGCAAAAAGGGGAGCAGTTATCGTTATGGATGTTCATACAGGGGCGATCGTAGCCTTAGCCTGTGAACCCACCTACAACCCTAATCAATACTCTCTTTACGACTTTGCTTTATATAAAAATTGGACTGTTACCGACAGTTATGAACCCGGTTCAACTTTTAAACCTATAAATGTCGCCATTGCCTTAGATGAAGGGGTAATCAACGATCGATCGATGGTATTAGATGCCGCTAGTACTGTTATCGATGGTTGGCCTATTTCTAATGCTTCCAAATCAGGTGAAGGTTGGGTTAGTATTACCAGAGCAGTAGAAACCTCTAGCAATACTGCGATGATTCACATTGTCAAAAAAATGGGCAGAGTCAAATATTTTGAAAGATTGCAAGAGTTAGGGATGAATCGCTTAATGGGGTTAGATTTGCCCTTTGAAGCTACGGGGTATCTTAAACCGAAAGAGATATTTACCGCTAGAGACATCGAACCTGCGGTGTCCTCCTTTGGACAAGGGTTATCTTTAACGCCCTTAAAATTAGTGCAACTTCACGCTGCCATCGCCAATGGGGGAAAATTAGTGACACCCCATGTAGTGCAAGGATTAGTTAACGCTAAAGGAGAAATAGAAGTAACTCCTAAGCGAGAGACAAAACAAGTATTTTCGGAAAGTTCAGCTAAAAGTGTAACCAAAATGATGGAGTCGGTGGTTGCCAAAGGCACTGGTAAAGTTGCCCAAATAGACGGTTATCATATAGGTGGAAAAACAGGTACAGCACAAAAACATGACGGTAGAGGAAGATACCAAGCCAACGCCAAAATTACCAGTTTTGTATCTATTTTACCGACTAATGATCCACAGTATGTGGTGTTAGCGGTGGTGGACGAACCTCAAGGAGGCAATACTTTTGGCTCAACGGTTGCCGCCCCCATCGTCAAAGAAGTGATGAATGCTATTATTCGTATCAAAGGTATTCCTCCTTCTTATCCCATTGGTTTGAAGAAAGACAAGAAATAAATCCTTAATTATGATTTTACCACTGTAGAACAGGCATCTTGCCTGTTTTTCTCCCAGATGTCTATTAGACTTCTCCAAAAATTGGTAAAAAAAGGGTTAAAACCCTTACTACAAACTTATTTAAAATCTTTTCTGGAGATGTCTATTGATAATGAAATTGGATGAAATCCACTACTTGATTTAAACCTTCTCCCGTTTTGAGGTTAGTTAAAACAAAAGGCTTATCACCGCGCATCTTTTTAGTATCTCGAATCATCACCTCTAAACTCGCACCTACATAGGGCGCTAAGTCTATCTTATTTATAACCAATAAATCTGATTTTGTGATACCCGGACCACCTTTGCGGGGTATTTTATCCCCTGCGGCAACATCTATAACATATATCGTCAAGTCCACTAATTCAGGGCTAAATGTAGCGGCTAAATTATCTCCTCCACTTTCCACAAAGACTAATTCTAAGTCTGTGAATAAAGATTCTAATTCTTCTATGGCTTCAATATTAATAGAAGCATCCTCTCGGATAGCAGTATGAGGACATCCTCCCGTTTCCACACCCCTAATTCTTTCCGATGGTAAAGCCTGAGATTTGACTAAAAATTGAGCATCTTCTTGAGTATAAATATCATTCGTTACTGCCCCTAGGGAATAATTATTCCTCATGGTTTTACACAGTGCGTCTAATAATGCCGTTTTGCCTGAACCCACAGGACCTGCTATTCCTACTCTAAAAGTACTCATGTATCAATTTTTTTTATAATATCTAAGTTTACTGGTAAAGGGAGGCAATAGGCAACAGTTTTAATCATCCTAATCTGTCATTGTGAGATAACAGCTACAATAAAAACAAAAAGAATAGGTGTCACCTACTCCTTTCACATTCATATAATAAATTATATCAAGTCAAACAATTTTTACAACAATATCAACATCAAATTTTGAGGTGAGCAACCCCTCGTCATAACAAAAATATTTTTTTCTGTGCCATAAAAAAGTGCTGTTGGGTTACGCTATCGCTAACCCAACCTACAAAAGTGACATCTCCCACACTGACCTAACGGTACAGATGTGGGCTTCTTAACTTCGCAATTAAGAGTTTCTGCTTCACAGGACGGCACTAGCCTTACAGACAAGT